>NZ_VIGC02000007.1 GCF_006569185.2 Litorilinea aerophila
CGTCGCTGAAGTCCAGGGCCCGCACCTCCTGGTCGCTGCAGCGGCTCAGCGTCTCCAAACGCTTCTCCGCCCAGTCCTGGACGTGGTTCAAGCGGTGGTCACCTTCCGAAAGGATATGGCCCAGCCACATGGTGGCCGTCCACCCCAGGCTGAGCCCCTGCCAGTTGCCGTGGGTGGGGAAGAATTCGTCCAGCAGGAATGGCACCCCCATCCGTTCCATCTGGGCCAGCAGCAAGGGAATATCATCTACTCGTTCATTCGTTACTATCAGTCTCTCGCTCATGGCGAGAGTTTACTACAATCTGCTAAACCCATCTAGATTTGAGCGAACCATGAGAAATTAAGCCCGAAATTGAGAATACCCACCGGTTGACACCTCTTAACTATCGATGTTAGAATCGGCTGACATTGGTCAGACCATTTTGCCGATGGTCGTGGCCCCCATCTGCCTGGAAAACGTTTTCGCCCAGCGGGCGTTATATGATATATTTTCGTTGAATCACCTCTGGCTGGAAAACCCCGGTTGGTCCTGTCCGGCTCTGCCCGGCCAACAGCCAATCGACCACCGACGGGTTTCACCCTGTTGCAACCTTCAACCCATTATCTTTTGAGTAGGAGCACTCATGAAACTCGTGACGTTTAAACCGGCGGGAAGTACGCCCCAACTGGGCGTCGTAGTCGACGACCGGGTGATCAACCTGGTGGAAGCATCGGACGGTCGCCTGCCCGGCGACATGCGCTCATTCCTGGAGCTGGGCGAGGAGGCCATGGCCCTGGCCCGCAGCCTGGCCACCCCCGCCCTGGCCGACCGCCTGGGCGTCCCCCTGGACCAGGTCCGGCTCCTGGCGCCCATCCTCAACCCCTCCAAAGTCGTGGCCATCGGCCTCAACTACATGGATCACGTGCGGGAATCCGGCGGCCAGGTTCCCACCCTGGCCACCATGTTCGCCAAGTATCCCAGCGCCATCATCGGCCCCGGCGATGAGATCCGCTGGGATCCCGAGCTTACCAGCAAGGTCGATTTTGAGGCCGAGCTGGCCGTGGTCATCGGCAAGAAGGCCAAAGGCGTGGCCGAAGAGGATGCCTACGATTACATCGCCGGCTACATGAACTGCCACGACGTCAGCGCTCGAGACCTCCAACTGGAGAAGGGCGACCAGTGGATCATGGGCAAATCCCTGGATACCTTCTGCCCCCTGGGACCGTACCTGGTCACCCGGGATGAGATCCCGGATCCCCACAACCTGGCCATCCGCTGCGAGGTCAACGGCGTGGCCTACCAAAATTCCAGTACCAAAGAGCTGATCTTTAAGATCCCCTACCTGATCGCCTACCTTTCCCGGGGCATCACCCTGCTGCCCGGCGACGTCATCACCACCGGGACGCCCGACGGCGTGGGCGCCTTCCGCAATCCCCCGGTCTTCCTCAAACATGGCGACGTGGTCACGGTGGAGGTGGAAGGCCTGGGCCGCCTGACCAACCCCTGTGTGGAAGTGCGCTCCGGTGGCCGCTGAGCGGGAAGGCAACCCATGAGCCACGAAACATTTATGGTCACGGGCGCCATGGGGTGTATCGGCGCCTGGACTCTACGCAACCTGGTCCACGAAGACGTCCGGGTGGTGGCCACGGACCTGGCCACCGATCCCGTCCGCCCTCGCCTGTTGCTCTCTGAGGAAGAGCTGGCCCGGGTGACCTTCGTACGGCTGGATGTGACCGACCTGAAGCAGGTGCGGGCCACCGTGGAAGAGCACGGGGTCACCCACATCGTCCACCTGGCCGGTCTCCAGGTACCCTTCTGCCGGGCCAACCCCTCCCTGGGCGCCCAGGTGAACGTGGTGGGGACGGTCAACATCTTCGAGGCCGCCCGCCACAACTGGGGCCAGGTCCAGGGCCTGGCCTACGCCAGCTCCCTGGCCGTGCTGGGGCCGGGCCACCTCTACCCGGAGACGCCGGTGAAAGATGATGTGCCCCTTCACCCGGAGACCCTCTACGGTGTCTATAAGCAGGCCAACGAGGGCACAGCCCGCATCTACTGGCAGGATTGGCAGATCCCCAGTGTCGGCCTGCGACCCTACATCGTCTACGGCGTGGGGCGGGACCAGGGCATGACGTCGGACATTGCCAAGGCGCTGCTGGCAGTGGCCGCCGGACGGCCCTTCCACATCCGCTTTAGCGGCCCGGTGGCCTTGCAATATGCCGACGACGTAGCCCGCATCTTCATCGCCTGCGCCCGCTCGGGTTATCAGGGAGCGGCGGCCTGCAACCTGCGCAACGACGTGGTCCAGGTGGCCGATTTCGTGGCCCGGGTCCAGGAGCGCTATCCGCAAGCCCAACTGACCGTGGCCGAAGACAGCCCCTTGCCCTTCCCGGCCGACCTGGACGACAGCGGCCTGCGGGGGATCATCGGGTCCGTGCCCCACACCCCCCTGGACCAGGCCATCGATGCCACGGTGACGCACTTCCGCACCCTGATCGCCGCCGGCCAGATCGATCTGGGCCAACTGGAGAATTGACGGAACGGTTGCCATGATCCCGACGGCTACGCTGGGACGAAACCCCCTGCAGGTGTCCAGGTTGGGCCTGGGGACCGCCCCCCTCTCTGGGCTGTATCGACCTGTCTCCGACGAGGAGGCGGTCACAACCATCCAGTACGCCCTGGAGCAGGGGATTACCCTGTTCGATACCGCGCCCCTCTATGGCCGGGGACGCAGTGAAGCCCTTGTGGGCAAGGCCCTGGCCGGAATCCCCAGGGACCGCTATCAGCTTTCCACCAAGGTGGGGCGGCTGTTGAACCCCGAAACCGGGGAGATGGGCTTTGACTTCTCCCGGGATGGCGTCCTGCGCAGCCTGGAAGGAAGCCTGGCCCGGCTGCAGACCGACCGGGTGGAGATTCTGCACATTCACGATCCGGACAACCACCTGGAACAGGCGTTGGAGCAGGCCTATCCTACCCTGGTCGAATTGCGCCGCCAGGGGGTCATCCGGGCCGTGGGCGCGGGGATGAACCAATGGCAGGCCCTGTGGCATCTGGCCCGCCATGGGGAGTTCGACTGTTTCTTGCTGGCCGGCCGCTACACCCTGCTGGAGCAGGAGGCCCTGCCCTTCCTGGATTACTGCCTGGATGAGGGTATCGGCCTGTTGCTGGGCGGGGTCTTCAACAGCGGCATCCTGGCCACCGGCCCGGTGCCCGGCGCCCGCTATAATTACCGGGAGGCCCCCCCGGCCATCCTGGAGCGGGTCGCGGCCATCGAGGCCGTCTGCCGGCGCCACGGGGTACCCCTGCCAGCCGCGGCGCTCCAGTTTGCCCGCAGCCATGGGGCCGTGGCCAGCCTGGTGGTGGGCGCGGTCTCGCCCGACGAGATCGCCCAAAACCTGGAAGCCTGGCACCGCCCCATTCCGTCCGCCCTGTGGGAAGAGCTGCGCAGTCAGGCGCTCATCGCGCCGGGCGCGCCGATACCGTCGAGCCATGGGGCGTAGATGCCCATGGCCCTGTTGAGCAATTTGTAGAGGTGCCTGATGAGATCGGATGCTGGCGTGGTTTTTGGCGCCGTGAAGAAGAGCGCCATTTCAGAAGATATCGTGGCCAATCTGCTCTCCCTGATCCGGGAGCGGGAGCTGCGGCCTGGGGACAAGCTGCCGCCGGAGCGGGAGCTGGCCGCCATGATGCAGGTGAGCCGACCGTCCCTGCGGGAGGCCTTGCGGGCCCTCTCCATCATGAATGTGATCGAGATCCGCCAGGGGGATGGTACCTACGTCACCTCCCTGGAGCCCAACCTGCTCATGTCCCACCTGGATTTTGTCTTTGCCCTCACGGACGCCACCTTCCTGGAGCTGTTCGAGGCCCGCAAGATCCTGGAGCCGGGCATTGTGGCCATGGCCGCGGCCCGCATCACGGACGAGGAGATCGCCCAGCTGGAGGCGTGCCTGGCCCGCTCCATGGAAAAGACCCACGAGCCCGAGGCCTTCGTGGCCGCCGACCTGGAGCTCCATGAGACCATTGCCCGGGCAGCCAAGAACAGCATCCTGGAACGCTTCATGGCCAGTATCAGCCAGTTGGGCCGGGTGAGCCGGACGCGCACGGTCCAGTTGCCGGGGGTCATCCAGCGCTCCGTGCAGGACCATCAGGCCATCGTCCAGGCGCTGAAGGCCCGGGATCCAGAGGCGGCCCGCCAGGCGATGTTGCAACATCTGTTGAACGTGGAACGAGAATTGCGAGAACTGGGAGCCAGCCGGGATGACCACGATGACGACACAGCCCGTTGAACGCGACTGGGAAGGGGGGCCGGTCCGGTATCCTGATCCGGCCGTGGAGGTGTTGGACGAGCGCTTTCGCCCCTATCGGCTGGGCAACGCGGCCGTGGAGCGCCTCTTCACCGGCCTGCGCTGGGGGGAAGGGCCCGCCTGGTTCGGCGACGCCCGCCACCTGATCTTCAGCGACATTCCCAACAACCGCCTCCTGCGCTGGTCGGAGGAGACGGGCACGGTGACGGTCTTCCGCAGCCCCTCGAACTACGCCAACGGCAACACCCGGGACCGCCAGGGACGGCTCATCACCTGCGAGCACGGCACCCGCCGGGTGACCCGCACCGAGTACGACGGGCGCATCACCGTGCTGATGGACCGCTACCAGGGGAAGCGTCTGAACGCGCCCAACGATGTGGTGGTCCATTCGGACGGCGCCATCTGGTTCACCGACCCGGGCTATGGCTCCCTGTTGAACTACGAGGGGGAAAAGGGCGAGCAGGAGTTGCCGCCCTACGTCTACCGCCTGGATCCGGTCACCGGCCAGGCTACGGTGGTGGCCGATGATTTCGTCAAACCCAACGGCCTCTGCTTCTCACCTGATGAATCCCGGCTCTACATTGTGGATACGGGCGTCTCCCACACGCCGGGCGGGCCGTCCCACATCCGGGTGTTCGACGTGGTGGAGGGCCGACGGCTGACCAATGGCCGGGTCTTTGTGGAGATGGCACCGGGCACGGCGGACGGCATCCGCTGTGATGTGGACGGCAACCTGTGGGTGGCGGCGGGGTGGGGTGGCCCCGGCTACGACGGCGCCCACTGCTACGCGCCGGACGGCGTCCGCATTGGCCAGGTTCACCTGCCGGAGCCCTGCTCCAACCTCTGTTTTGGGGGGGTGAAGAAAAATCGCCTCTTCATGACCTGCGGCCAATCCCTCTACGCCCTGTACGTGGAAGCCCTGGGCGCCCAGTGGCCCTGAGCCCGGGCTTCCTACTCCCCTTCCGGCGGCGCGGTCAGGATCACCCAGTAGTGGACATAGGGACTGTTGGGATTGGCGGCGTAGCCGGCCCCGAACTCCACCTGTTCCCGGTAGAAGGGGTGTTCTCCCAACAGGTGGACCCGATGTCCGCTGGAGCCCATCCACTGTTCCCAGGTGGCCTGTGCTGTGCCATACCCCGCAGCGATGGACTCGATGTTGTTGCCATCTGGCGATAGGTCGTACCAATCCGGCAGATCGAAACCTGCTTGCATCACCAGGTAGTTGGGACCGTAGCCCTCCGGCGTGACGTGGCCGAAGTAGCCCCGGTTGGCCATGTCCTCGGCCCGCTGCCGGGCCACCGCGGCCAGCACGGGATGACAGCGCATCTCTGGCCGCTGCTGCTCCGGCGCGCCGGTCAGCAGATCGGCGATTTGCTGTTCCTGGGGACTGAGGTGGCATTCTGCCCGGGCACCGCTGGCGTCGTTGCCGGTGTTGGCCACCATGGGCAGGTAAATCCGGCTGGAAGGGGCAAATGGTTCGGCCGGGGCATCTTGGGCGTGGACGGACAGGATGGTGACGCTGGTTGCCAGGATGACAAGGAGCAGCAGACGAGCGCTGCGCATTACGAGGGCATCAAGATTCATGATGTCAGAAATTCCTCCGCCGATGTCGTCACGATTGAACGGCCAGTGGGAGCTGACTCGTCCCGGGTGCCTGGAGGACGGGTCAGAACCGGCACGCCCCGCCCCCCTCGGTGGCCCCTTCGGTGAGAAAGCGCCAAAACAGGTCCAAGTCTAGGCCATTCCATGGTAAGAGAAAAGTCTGGGCATCGTTTGGTGTTCTCCAGTTGGAGCCCCGATGAGTTTCCGGCGTATGCCATGCGCCTATCGGGCGTCTGGCAATCGTTACGTTTTGTTCAAGTTGTCGCTTTCTTCAGGCCAGCAACTTGTACTGTAGCGGAAGAAGGCGACGCAGCCCAGGGTCATCCGTCGTAGCCTGGGCTGCGTCAAACGCCTGAAGGGTACGATCTTTTGTCGCAGGGTGAGGTCAGGTGCGGGGGGGAAGCTTGGGCAGGGCCCGACTGGGCCGCTGATCCAGCTCCGGCTTCAGGATGGGGGTCTCCGCCAGCAGGCGGAGGATCTCGGCCACGGCTTGCTCCAGCTGGGGATCCCGTCCTTCCCGGTAATCCTGGGGGGTGATGTCCACCTCGATGTCCGGTTCGGTACCGTAATTTTCCAGCTGCCAGCCCACATCGGCGAACCAGAAGCTGTACTCAGGCTGGGTGGTGATGGTGCCGTCCACCAGGGGGTGTTTGGGCTCGATGCCGATGACGCCGCCCCAGGTCCGTTTACCCACCAGCGGCCCCAGCTTGAGGAGTTTGAAGCTGTGGCAGAAGATGTCGCCGTCGCTGCCGGCGTGCTCGTTGGTCAGGGCCACCAGGGGGCCGGCCACCGATTCGGTGGGGTAGGGGATCAGGCCACCCCAGCGGGAGAGGTCATAGCCGATGCGCCGCCGGGCCAGCTTTTCCAGGATGAGCTGGCTCACGTGGCCGCCGCCGTTGTAGCGCACGTCCACAATCAGCCCATCCCGCTCGATCTCGGCCAGGAAGCCCCGGTGGAATTCGGCGTAGCCCCGGGGGCTCATGTCGGGGATGTGGACGTAGCCGGCCCGGCCGTCGGTGGCTTCGTGGACGTAGCGACGGTTCTGCTCCACCCAACGACGGTAGCGGGCGGAGACCTCGCTCTCCAGCGCCCGCACGATGACCAGGCGGTTGCCCGGGCGAGACGCCTCTGGCCCTTCCCCGTTGCTGCCGCCTGCCCCATCCTGGGGGCGGGGCGCCAGGGTCAGGAGCACCTCGTTGCCGGCCTGGTTCACCAGAAGCTGGGACGGGCTGACCTCCGGTCCCAGGGGCTGGCCGTTGATGGCCAGGAGCACGTCGCCCACCTGGACATCCACGCCCGGCGCGGCCAGGGGGGAGTTGGCCTTGGGATCCCACGGATCCCCCAGGATGATCTCGTCGATGCGGTAGCCGCCTGCCTCCGGCGCCCAGCTAAAGTGGGCGCCCAGGAAGCCCTGGCCGTAGTAGGGGCGGGGGCGGTAGTCGCCGCCGAACTCGTAGGCATGGCTGGTGCCCAGCTCCCCCTGCATCTCCCACATCAGGTCGCTGAATTCGCCCCGGGTGCTGACCCGTTCGATGAGCGCGTAGTAGCGGTGGTAGACGGTCTGCCAATCCACCTGGGACATGTCCTCGGTCCAGAAGTGATCCCGCTGTAGCCGCCAGGCTTCCCGCAGCATCTGCTCCCATTCCCGCTGGGGATCGACGGAGACCTTCACCCGCCGCAGGTCGATCCAGCCGGTGCGCCGGGGCGGTCCACTCTGGGTGGGCGCCTTCTGGCCGGCGGCAATCACCCGCAGGCGCCTGCCGCTGGTGTAGAGCACCTTCTTGTGGTTGCGGGAGATCTGGAAGGAGCTCACATTTTCGGCCAGGGTCTCTGTCTTGTACTCTTTGAAATCGTAGGCCCGCAGGGTGCCGGCCTCTTCTTCCTCATCATCCCAGCCGGTGTCGTCGTCCAGCTGGCCGTGGATGGGCAGGACGGTGAAGAGGGCCTTGTTGGGCAGGCCCGCGATTTGGCCGTAGCGGCTGTCGGGGACAGGGAACGCCAGGACCCGCCGTTCGATCCCCTCCACATCGATGCGGATGGGCTTGACCTTTTTGCGTTGACCGCCGTTGCCGGGCTGGCCGTTGCGCGGGGCCGGGTCGGCCGGGGGTGGAGATGCGGCCCCGGTGGCCCGACGGCCGCCGGCCTGGTAGGCCTCGTCCTCTGAGTCGTCGGCTTCGTCGTCCTGGTCGTCTTCTTCCGGCTCTTCGTCCTCTTCCTCCGGGGTCTCCTCTTCGCCTTCGTCCTCTTCCTCGAGCTCCTCCCCTTCTTCTTCGGCTTCCTCGTCTTCCTCTTCATCCGCCTCGTCCCAATCCGGCTGGGGGACGAACGGGTTGGGCAGGTCGGCCTGGAGGGTCACCAGGTAGGGGCGCATGCCCCAGGGGAAGCCCAGGTCGAAGTGGAGACCGTCGTAGACGGGGTTGAACTCCCGGTAGCTGAGGAAGTAGAGGTACTTCCCGTCCGGGTCGAAGGCGGGCTGGACGTCGTGGAGCACAGGCCGGGTGACGGTGTAGATCTGGCCCTGGGACGCCTCCGACGGATCTTCGGCGCTGCCCCCATCCCCTTCTCCCGCGGTTTCGGCGGGCTCCGGCAGGCGATAGAGGCGGATCTCGGTGGTGCGCATGGTGGCGCCGAAGCCGTAGGCCAGCCAGCGCCCGTCGGGCGACCAGTCGAAGCCGGCGATGTTCCAGTAGGGGCTGCGGTCCACTACGGTGGCGCTGCCCTGCTCCAGATCCACCAGGATCAGCTCGTGGCGGTGATTGGTGAGGGCCAGCTTGTCGTCGGTGGGGGAGACCTTCAGCTCCACCACCCGGCCCAGGTCCAGGCCTTCCAGGCGCCGGGGTTCACCTGTGCCGGTGATGTCGTAGATCTCCAGGGTCTCCTCCCCGGGTTCGTCGCTCACCACCACCAGATGCCGCCCGTCGTTGAGCCAGTCCGGCTGGCGGTAGCGGACGCCGTCCCGCTTGCCGTGTTGAATGACCGGGCCTTCGTGATTGGCAAAGGTGAAGATTTTGCCCCGGGTGGTCATGGCGATGGCCTTGCCCGAGGGGTGGAGCCGGGCGCAGTCCATGTAGCGGCCGGCGTCCACAAATTTGCGGTTGCGTTGGACCCGGGGGCTGTGGTAGGCCACGTCCACCTGGTGTTCCCGATCCGCGACCGGGTCGTAGACGTAGAGATCGGCGCCCACGTGGTAGACGATGCGGCGGCCATCGCTGCTGGGGTTGCGCACGTAGTAGGCTTCGTGGTCGGTATGGCGATGGAGGTCGCTGCCGTCAGGTCGGCAGCTATAGAGGTTGCCGATGCCCTCGTGGTCGCTGACGAAGAAAATGCGGGATTCGCCGGTGGCTTCCAGCCACATGGGTGAGGCGATGTTGCCCTGCAGCTCGGGCAGGAAGCGTTCGAAATGGCCATCGCCCTTGCGGTCGATCCAGAGGTGGCCGGCGGTGCCGCCCCGGTAGCGCTTCCAGCGGGCGGGGTCGCCGGTGTTGCGGCCGATGACCACCTGACCCGCCGGCCCAAAGGCGATGGAGCGGGCCGCGCCGTAGGGCAGGGGCTCGACAGCCCCGTTGGGGCAGTCGGCGCGGATGGTGAAGAGGGCCATTTCCGCCGGAACCACCTGCCCGTAGTTGCTGGTGAAGATGATGCGTTCGCCGTCGGGCATCCAACCCACTACCCGGCAGTTACTGCTCAGGTAGGTGAGCCGTCGGGCCGGCCCACCCGGGGCCGGCATCACATAGACTTCGGGGGCTCCCTCTTCCCGGCCCACAAAGGCCAGGAGCTGGCCGTCCGGGGACAGCATGGGATAACTCACCTCGCCCAGGTTGCTGGTCAGGCGCCGGGCGGTACCGCCGCTGGCCGGCACGTGCCACAGGTCGTCTTCCGAAACGAAGACGATGTCTTCCTGGTGGATGGTGGGGAACCGGTAGTAGCCGGATGTGGTCATGGTTTGGCCTCGATGGGTTGTTCGTTTTACCTGTGCAATGTCTGTTTCATATCCGTAAAATCATAGTATAGCGCCGATAAGATCCGGCGGCCAAATAGTCGGAAACCGGGGGGAGGGTTGATTGTGGTGCATCCGATTCCGGGCTATAATGTCCTACTGCTCTGGCAGAAGAGATTCGCCTACAGCAAAGGATCTCGCCGCAGCCATGCGGACGAGCAAGAGGACAGAGAGACCATGCCAGGGCAACTTTCAGCGTTCCCGGTGCCCGGAAGTGTGCGTACAGGGAATTCCCACATCGATTACCTGGACGGGTTGGCATGAAGCTTCGTCGTAGATGTCCCGGTAGATGTCCCGTTTGGATGGCCGTGGCGGCTGGGCTGATCTTGGGCCTGGGCCTGATGGCCGGCTGCGCGCCCTCGCCCGAACTCAATGTCCTGGGCTACCTGGTGGCCCGGCGGCTGGGCACCCTGGACCCTGCCGCCCAGCACCGTGGCCCGGTGGGGAGCCTGGAGGGGATCGTGACTTCCGGCGGTCGTCCCCTGGCCGGGGCCACGGTGGTGGTGGCAGAGCGCCTGGGCCGCCCCCACGCGGCGCAGACGGACGCCGCCGGCCGCTTCCGCCTGGATGGCATCCCTGTGGGTCAGTACGTGCCGGCAGCCGTGGCGCCAGGTCACCAGGAGATGGTCCCCCGAGACTGGCTGGGCCTGGCCCGGCTGGTGACCATCCGGGGTGGCCAGGTGACCCAGGCGCCGCCCCTGGCGTTGCAGCCCTACCTGCCGCCGCCCCTGCCCGAAGACCTGGCCGGAGCCGTGGCGTTGACCCACACCGGCACCTGGACGGCCACCACCAATTTCCCACCGGGGGCCGCGGCTCAGGTGATGGCCTTTTCCTTCCAGTGGGCAGGCGCCCAGGTCGATTCCCTGCGCCTCTACCTGCCTCCGTCGGCCCAGGAGGGGGAATCCTTCCCGTGGCTTTTCATGGTCTATCCCACCCACGTGGATAACTGGCAGCCGGTGAGCGTGGCCTTTGCTTCCCAGGGATACGCCATGGTGGCCATCTCGCCTGTGGGGGAGCGGGGCATGGACATTGACGCTCATACCCGGGATGCCCGGGTGGCCTTTGAGCTGGCCCGGCAGGGCGCGCTTTCCCGGCACATCTTGTCGGGGCAGGCCATCTTCCTGGGCGGGAGCTTCAGCAGCGCCATCGTGCCGCGGCTCCTGCGGGACGTGGGGGAACATGCCGCGGCCTGGGTCAGCGTGGGGGGGATCAGCAACGCCTTCTCCCTGGCGGCCGACTTTTATGCCGGCCGGCTGGAGATGCCGCCCCAGTACGAGCTGGCGGTGCCGGCCCTGGGGCCGCCCAACGTCTATCCGCTGCCTTTCCTGCGCGCCTCGCCGGTCTACTGGGCCGGGGATCTGCCGCCGACCATGTTGGTGCATACCGACGCTGACCGCATCGCGCCCATCACCCAGGCCTACGAGTTCGAAGCCGCCCTGCGCGCGGCCGGCGTGCCGGTGCAGGTGTATTATTATCAGGATGTGAGCCATTACCTGCAGATCGGAGAGGACCTGACGGACGTGGGCGTGGAAATGTACTATCGTATTCTGGAGTTCATCGAGGTCTACCGGTGATGCAGCCGGTGACCCAGAGCCTGTGAGGATAGGAGCATCATGACCGAATCTGTGACGACTGTTCGCCAGGACGAATACGCCGCCCTGCAGGAGGGTGTGGCCTTGCAGGAGCGGCCGGACGCCGGCGTGTTGCGGTTGACCGGGGCCGATCGTGCCGACTTTCTGCACCGCATGACCACCAATCACATCAACGGGCTGCGGCCTGGTCAGGCGGCAGTGACGGTACTCACCAGCCCCACGGCCCGGATCCTCTTTGTCTTCACCGTCATCTGCCGGCAGGAGGATCTCCTGCTGCTGGCGGCACCCCACCAGGCCTCGGCCCTGGCCCGACACCTGCGTGGGCAGATCTTCTTCATGGATCAGGTGAGTGTGGAGGATCTCAGCGCCGGCTACCTGCAGCTCCGGCTGATGGGGCCCGCCGCCGGGGAGATCCTGCAGAACCTGGGCTTTACGTTGTCCCAGGCGCCGGAGGGGCAGTGGCAGGAAGTGGATGGCCTCCTGGCCGTCCGCCAGATGGCGTACGACGTGCCGGGCTTTGCCCTGGCGGTGCCGACCGACAAAGGGGCTGAGTGGGTGGAACGGCTGGTACAGATGGGAGCCCTGCGCCTGGAGGCAGATGCGGCCTACACGGCTCGCCGGGTGGAGCTGGGGCGTCCGGCGCCGGGCCATGAGCTGGTGGAGGCCTACAACCCCCTGGAGGCGGGGCTGGCCTGGGCCTGTGCCGAGAACAAGGGGTGTTACACCGGCCAGGAGATCATTGCCCGCCAGATCACCTACGACAAGGTGACCAAAACCCTGGTCGGCCTGCGCTGCCAGGCACCGGTGGCCGAGGGGGCCGACATTCTGGCCGACGGCCGCGCCGTGGGCACGGTGACCACCGCGGCCTTCAGCCCGACCCTGGGGGAACCCGTCGCCCTGGCCGTCGTCCGTCGCTCCCACAATGGTGCGGGTACCCCGGTGACGGTGGATGGCATCGAGGCGGAGGTCGCGTCCCTGCCATTGATCCAGCCAGAGGGGTCGGGATCATGACCAACGACGTGTTACCGGCCCTGGAACCGGCTACCTGGCGCCTGATCGTGGACGAGGCCCCCCGCTCCGGTGCAGCCAACATGGCTCTGGACCAGGCGGTGGCAGAGGCCTGTGCCGCTGGGGAGAGCCTGCCCACCCTGCGTTTCTACCGGTGGGAGCCGCCGGCGGTCAGCCTGGGCCGTCACCAGCGCATCGAGGAGATCGATCTGGAGGCCGTGGCTGCCCGGGGCTACGAAGTGGTGCGCCGCCCCACCGGCGGACGGGCCATCCTCCACATCGATGAGTTCACCTACTCGGTGGCTGCGCCCGCCCAGGAGCCTCGGGTACGGGGCAGCGTGATGGACGCCTATCTCCGGCTGAGCAACGCGCTGCTGGCGGGGCTCCAGGCCCTGGGGGTGGCAGCTGAGAAGGCTGGCGGCCATGTGCGGGCAGGTCCGGATGTTTCGGCGGCCTGTTTCGAGGTGCCCAGCGCCTACGAGATCACCGCGGGGGGGCGGAAGCTCATGGGCAGCGCCCAGAGCCGCCGGGCCGGCTACGTGCTGCAGCATGGCAGCCTTCCCCTGGTGGGCGACATCGGCCGGCTGGTGGATGTGTTGCGGCTGGAGCCGGCAGCCGCCGCACGGCTGCGCCAGGAGCTGGTGAACCGGGCCTGTACCCTGGCCCAGGCCCTGGGCGTGGCCGAGGACGCCCCCCAGGTCCAGTTCGAGCAGGTGGCCCAGGCCATGGCTGAGGGCTTCCGCACGGTGCTGAACCTGACCCTGCAGCCCGGCCAGCCCACCCCCGCCGAGCTACGCCGGGCAGCCCAGTTGATTCGGGAGCGTTTTGCCGATCCCGAGTGGACCCATCGCCCTTGAGTTTCGTTTTCGGCCCCAGATTGCCCAGATAACACGGATTCCACAGATCAAGCTGGATGAAAATCTGTGTCCATCTGTGCAGTCTGTGGATCCAATTGGCGAAGACCGTGTTCCCAGAGTGGAGTCGGCATCTTGTCCTGAGGGAACACGGATTGACCCGGATTGGGCGGCCCGGTCTCCTGGTCGGACATCTGCGCCAAACGGGACGGGAACCCATGTCACGCAGGGATGCGTGACCTATGGATCGTGATGAAAGTGGTTTCGACAGCGGAGTCATCCTTGTTCTCCCTTGGCGGGAGCATCAACCATGGCCGTTGGACTGCTGACCCTGGAATTGTATCTGCCCCTGAACGACAGCTTGAAGGGCAAACGGGGCATCCTGAAGCCCCTGATCGCCCGCCTGCGCCGGGAGTTCAACGTCTCGGTCTGTGAGGCCGACGCCCAGGATGTGCTCACCCGGGCCGTATTGGAGGTGGTGTGCGTCAGCCAGAACCGCGCGCTGGCCCACCGCCATCTCCAGGCGGTGGCCAATCGGGTGGAGAGCTGGCGCATGGATGCCCAGCTTATCGATTATTTCATCGAGATGCTGGATTGATTGGCGGGGACCGGTTCAATATTTGACCCGACTGAAGAGGCGGAGCCCTTCCTGGCCATACTCCTGCTCGATCTGGCGGGCATGTTCCACCACCAGGTCGTAAATGCGCCGGAGTTCCGCCACAGGGTTTGGGTGGCCGTCCACCCGCAGGTTGTGGTACATGCGTGGGGCGGGGCTGGCCACCAGCAGGGCTGCTGACTGCTTCCCCCGCTTGTCGCCACCCGCCTGCTGTCCGGCCTCCAGCCCTTGCAGCAGGCAGGCGCTCAACGCTTCCCCTTGTTGGGCGGCAGCTTCGAAGGCCCTGGCCATGGCCTCCACCACCTGGGGGCCGACCAGCATATTGCCGGCCACGGTGTAGTGATGTCCCGCTTCGTGACCGGCCCATGCCACACACAAGTCACCGGTGAAGGTCATTGTTTGTTTGTTTGTTTTTGCTTGTTGACGACTTTTTTTATCTCCAGTATGATCTCTGGCAGCATTACCCCGAAGACTCCCGTCGACCGTTCACCCGCCCCTTTCCCAACCGAAGGACGAACCGATCATGTATCCATCCCCAGAGGCTTCAGAGCATGCGCTGGCCATCCACGGGGCGCCGCCGGCCAAGCGACGGCCAGATCCACCCATGTTCCCGGGTGGCATGGCCATTGACCAGGAGGAAGAAGAGGCGGTGCTGGAAGTGCTCCGCTCGAAACGGCTCTTCCGCTACTACGGGCCCGGCGATACCCCGTCTAAAGTGGAAGCCCTGGAGCAGGCCTTTGCCCAATTCATGGGCGTCCGCTACAGCGTGGCGGTCACCTCGGGCACGGCTGCGCTGACCTGCGGCCTGCACGGCATCGGCGTCGGGCCCGGCGACGAGGTGATCGTCCCGGCCTACACCTGGATCGCCTCGGCCGCCGCAGTGGTCAGCGCCGGGGCCATCCCCATCGTGGCGGAGGTGGACGACACCCTGTTGCTGGATCCGGCGGATGTGGAGGCCAAGATCACCCCCTACACCCGAGCCATCATGCCGGTCCACATGCGGGGCGCGCCCTGCCCCATGGACGAGATTCTGGCCATCGCCCGCAAGCACAACCTCCAGGTCATCGAAGACACGGCCCAGGCAGACGGCGCCAGTTACCGGGGCCAGCGCCTGGGCACCTTCGGCGATGTGGGCTGCTTCAGCCTCCAGTTCAACAAGATCATCACCTCCGGCGAAGGCGGCATGGTGGTCACCAACGACCAGGAGGTCTGGAAGCGGGCGCTGATGTACCACGATGTCATCGCACCCCAGCGGGCCGGTATCCCCACGGAGGAGCTCCTCTGTGGCACCAACTACCGCATGCCGGAGCTCCTGGGCGCGGTGGGCCTGGTGCAGCTCCGGCGTCTGGATGGACTGCTGGCGGCCATGCGCGCCCGCAAGCAGATGATCCAGGCCGGCATGGCCGACGTGGCCCGGCGCAAGGGCATCACCTTCCGACGCCTCACCGACCCGGAGGGGGACGCCGCCATCGCCCTCATCTTCTTTGTGGACACGCCAGAGACAGCCCAACGGGTGGCCAAGGCCCTGCAGGCGGAAAACATCGGCGCCAGCACCCTCTACCACCCCGACCACCTGGACTACCACGTCTACGCCCACTGGGTGCCCATCCTGGAGCAGCGGACCTGGACGCCCAGCGGGGGGCCTTGGCGGAACGCCCGGCGGGAGATCCGCTACCACAAGGACATGTGCCCCCGCAGCCTGGAGCTGCTGGGCCGGGCCGTCCACCTGAACGTCAGCCCCCTGCTCACCAACGAAGATGTGGAGGAGACCATCGAAGGGTTGAACCGGGTGCTCCATGCGCTGGCGTGAAGTGTGGGGTGCCGCACGTAGGTCATGTATCCCGGCGTGACAGGGATGCAGGGAGCCCGGGCACGCCTGTCCGGCCAGGAGGCCGGACCTACGGTGTGGCGTGTAAGTCACGCATTCCAGCGTGACGATGGTGCTGGGGAGAACCGTATGACCACCTTTGTCTGGAGCATTGACGATGCGGGGGCGGGCGACCACGCCATGGTGGAATCCCTGCGCCGCATGTGTGCGTTTTTCGATTCCCGCGGGCTGCCATCCACCTGGTTCGTGGTGCCCAAGGCCCGGGGCAAGCCCCTCTCGGCCGAGTGGCAGGAGGCGTTGGCCATGGCCCGGGACGCCGGCCACGACCTCCAGCTCCACGGTCTGACCCACGAGGATTGCTACGAGTTTGGCCCGCCCGCCTGGCCCGCCACCAGCATCGTGCCCACCATGCAGGAGGAGTTCGACCGGCGCCGGGACGAGTTGCTGCCCCGCTACACGGTGGAGAACCTGCGGGCGCGCCTGGAGGAAGGCCTGGCCATCTTCGAGCGGGCGCTGGCCATCCGCCCCACCGTCTTCCGGGCGCCCTGTGGCGCCATCTCCAAGGCCATGTTCGCCGCGCTGGCGCAGGTGGGCATCCGCTATCACACGGTGATGTACCTCAGCGGCGGCTACCAACACCTGCCCCACAACAGCGGCGTGTTGGCGCAGCCCTGGACGACGGCCATCCCCCACCGGCCCTTCCGCTGGTACAGCGACGTGGTGGAGGTGCCCATTCTCAACGAGTACACCTGGCGGGGGGCGGGTCAACGCAGCCAGGAGTTCATCGACCTGGCCCGCCAGGAAGTGGCGCGCATCGCCGCGGTCAGCCCGGTGGCCGTGATCCTGATGCACACCCACGGCATCGCCGACGATTACGACCACGCGTTTCGGCTGGTGGACGCGGTGGCCGAACAGGTTCTGCGCCAGAGCGACCGCTTCGCCACCCTGGGTGAGCTGGCTGCGTCCGGCGAGCTGGATGCGGCGGCCCTCGACACCGGCCCGGACATTTTGTCCTTCTAACCACCACCTTCTACCCCATTACAAGGAGCAACCCGTTATGAGCGCCGCCACCGAGTATCGCTACAACCGCCTGACCTGGGCGGAGATGAACGAGGCCATCGCCATGCAGAAGGTGGTCATCCTGCCCACCGGCTCCACCGAACAGCACGGCCGTCACCTGCCCCTGGATGTGGACGTCTTCCTGGCCGAGTCGGTCTGCCTGGAGCTGGGGCGCCGCATCCCCGACAAGGTGCTGGTGCTGCCGCCCATCGCCTATGGCCTCAACCTGCACCACATCGACTTCCCCGGGACCATCCACATCGAGCCAGAGGTCTTCATTGCCTTCTGCCTGAACATCACCAAGAGCGTGGCCTATCATGGCTTCAAAAAGATCCTCATCGTCAACGGCCATGGCTCCAACACCCCCCTCATCGACCTGGTGGCCCGCAAGACGGTGCTGGAGACCGATTCCCTCTGCGCGGCCGTGAACTACATCAGCCTGGCCATGGAGGCCTTCAACCAGGTCAAGGAGACCGCGGTCATGGCCCACGCGGACGAGTTCGAAACGTCCCTCTACCTGGCCCTGGCGCCGGAGCGGGTGCAGATGGACAAGGCCGGCAAGGGCGACGATGTCATGGGCAAGTATATGAGCTCCGACAGCATGTACACCTATCCGGTGCGTTTCAACGACTACTGGGGGCGCTGGACCAACCTGGGCGTCCACGGCGACGCCACCAAGGCCACCGCCGAAAAGGGCCAAGTCATCCTGGAGGCGGCGGTACAGGCCCTCATGGAGATTGTGGACGAGTGGCGGGCCTGGCCCATCGCCCCCCGGTCGGACCAGCACACCGGGCCGGTCCAGTCCCACATCCGCTGGTGACCGCGACAGGAAGGCTGCCAAAATGAAGATCCGAGAAATCCACGCCATTGGCCTGCGGGGCATGACGCCGGAGGGCGGCTGGAGCAACGAGATTCGCCCGGAAGATTGCGTCCACACCCTCATCGCGGTCACCACCGACGAGGGCGTGACCGGCTGGGGCAGCGTCTTCACCAACGACGGCCTGGTGCAGGCGGCCCTGCGGGTGCTGGAGCCCCTCTATGCCGGCGAGAATGCCCTGGAGCCGGAGCGGGTCAGCGAGAAGCTGCATCAGCATATGTTCTGGCTGGGGCGGGGCGGCACCATCACCCATACCATCAGCGGCATCGACATCGCGCTCTGGAACATCCTGGGGCAGGCCACGGGCCAGCCGGTGGGCCGGCTGTTGGGCGGCCGCTACCGGAAGCGGGTGCGCCCCTATGCCTCCCTGCTCATGGATCGGCCGGAGCCGCTGCGGGATCATCTGCTGGCCATCAAAGACCAGGGCTTCCGGGCCTTTAAGATGGGGTGGGGGCCCTTTGGCCGGGTGAGCCACGCCCTGGATGAAGCCATTGTGCGGGCCGCCCGGGACGCAGTGGGGCCGGATGCCCTGCTCATGGTGGATGCGGGCGGCAGCGATGCCTACTGGGGCAACGGCTACAAATGGGCCCTGCGCACGGCCCAGATGCTGGCCGAGTACGACGTCTACTGGTTCGAGGAACCCCTCTCGCCCGATGCGCTGGAGGACTACGTGCAGCTGCGCCGGGCTGCGCCGGTGCCCATCGCCGGCGGCGAGGTGTTGACCCGGCGCCAGTCCTTCCAGCCCTGGCTGCAGGCCGGCGCCTTCGACATCGTCCAGCCGGACGTGACCAAAGTGGGGGGCATCAGCGAAGAGCGACGTATCGGCTGGATGGCCCAGGAAAACGGTGTGCGCTTCATCCCCCACGGCTGGAACACGGCCCTGGGGCTGGCCGCCGACCTGCAGCTGGCCTCAGCCTTTGCCCACACGGACCTGGTGGAATACATCACCGGCTCACCCTACATTGACGAGCTGGTAGACGGGGGCTGGCACCTGGACCCGGACGGCATGCTGGCCATCCCGGATGGTCCGGGCCTGGGCATTCAGCTGGACCTGGACGCGGTGGCCCGGTACGGCGGTGGGTTGCCCGCACTTTGAGCTTCCAACACCGGCCTTATTTCGTTCATTTGGCGAATTATCGATTCCGGGTATAATAGACCCACCAACCCCTGACAACAGGTACCACGCCGCGACGCCACTTCAACTGCGGAGATACCCATGCCTTTCAAGGTGAAAAAACGTGGCAAGTTGACTTACTACTACGAAGGCGATGACCCGGTGCTTTCCAACCTGGTGGTGGAGGAGCTGCCGGATGGGGACCTGAAGATCTATTTTTCGGGCCTCACAGGCGGATACTCTGCCACCAACGTGCTGGGGTTGGACACCGTCACCTTCATGGACCCCGAAAAGGAGATCCCCCTGGTCTTTCAGTGCTGGGAGAAGTGGCTGCAGGAAGCCGGCATCTGCGAGTCCATCGCCGAGGTGGATTTCGTGGAGATCCACGCCTTTGGCTGTCAGCCCAAGAGTCCCAGCCCCCTGGTGGATCCGGAGGGCTACGTGCGGGAGCAGGAGCGACTACGGGCTGCCTACCGCACGGCGTACAGCAATTTCTTCAAGACCCATTGTCCGGACAACGGTCTCCCGGCCCGCTTCACCGTGCATGTGGTGGACGTGCCGGATCGGGCCGCTTCGTACGAGTTCTACGGGGTGGCCCTCTACCAGAAGCAGCTTCATCCCCCTTCGGATTGAGCCCGCGCCGTCGCTTTTCGCGTCGTCCGGCGGCATGGGTTGTGTTTTCCCGTCGTACCCCTGGCCTGTCGATAGGCATATCGGCCTGGGTGATCCAGCCCTTATCCATATCCATTTGGCATTTGTACATGTCATCTAGTAAATCCCGGCAGAAGTTCGCCGATGGTTTCCACCAAAGGGAGCGCGCCCCGAGGGCACCCGGAATTTCTGCCGGGGTATTGACGCCAGACTCTACCAGGTGATTTATGACCGATGCGCCCATCTATGATCTCTTGTTGAAAAATGGTCATACCATTGATCCATTGAACCATATCGACGGCCCCATGGACGTGGCCATCGCGGGTGGTCGCATCGCCGCGGTGGAGCGGGACATCAACCCCGCCCTGGCTGCCCAGGTGGTGGACGTCTCCGGCCACTACGTCACGCCGGGCCTTATCGATATCCATGTCCACGTCTACCACACCCGGGAGCCGGAGGGCCTGAGCGTCATGGCCGACTCCCACAGCTTCCGCTCTGGGGTCACCACCGTGGTGGATACGGGCACCGCCGGCGCCCGTCACTTCCTCCACTTCAAGCGCACCGTCATCGACCTGGCCCGCACCCGCATCTTCGCCTTCATCAACATCGTGGACCAGGGCATGATCGGCGACTTTGAGCAGGACGTCCGCACCATGGACCCGGAGCTGGCCGCCTCGGTCGTCCTGGCCTACCCGGAGATCTGTGTGGGCATCAAGACGGCCCACTACTGGACGCGGCTGCCCTGGGATGCGGAACACCCTCCGTGGGCGGCTGTGGATCGGGCTATCGCCGCCGGCAACCTCTGCCAGAAGCCGGTGATGGTGGACTTCTGGCCCAGGCCGCCCGAGCGAAGCTACGAGGAGCTGATCCTGGAGAAGATGCGCCCCGGCGACATCCACACCCACGTCTTCGCCCAGCAGTTTCCTGTGTTGGACGAGGCCGGCAGACCCAACAGAATCCTGTTTGAGGCCCGAGAGCGAGGCGTGATCTTCGACGTGGGCCATGGCGCGGGCAGCTTCTGGTTCCGCAACGCGGTGCCGGCCATCCAGCAGGGGTTCTACCCCGATTCCATCAGCACCGACCTGCACGTGCGCAACGTCCACGGCGCGGTGGTGGACATGCTCACCACCATGAGCAAGATCCTGAACATGGGCATGTCCCTGGCGGACGTGATCCAGCGTTCCACCCTGGCGCCGGCCCGGGAGATCGGCCACCCGGAGCTGGGCCACCTCTCGGTGGGGGCAGAGGCGGATGTGGCCGTGCTCAAGCTCCTGACCGGCGAGTTCGGCTTCATCGACTGTGGCCGGGCCCGGATGATGGGGGACCGAAAGCTGGAGTGTGCCATGACCATCCGGGCGGGTGAGATCGTCTACGACCCGGGCGGGCTGAGCATGCCCCTGTGGACGGAAGCGCCGCCCGAGTATTGGGAGCTGCGGATGTAGCAGAGAAGCGGATGTAGCAGAGAAATAGAACGTGATGCATGGTGCGCGGTGGCCTGTTGGCCTGGCTGCGCTTTGGGTTGGACGGATGCAACCGTGTGGTCGAGGATTTTTGGGCGTACAGGAGGAGTAAGGTGGCAGTCGCGCAAGATCGGATGCAAAGATCGGGTTCGTCGCCGGGCCCCGGCTTTCTCGCCAGGTTGGTCGGGGCCAAGTCCAGGTTTCAGATGCACCGGGCCCTCTGGGGCTATGTCTTCGCCCTGCCCTGGGTTCTGGGCCTGATCATCTTCTGGGGCGGTCCCATCCTGGCGTCGTTTTACTTTGGTTTCACCGAGTACGCGGTGATTGGCTCGCCCCGCTGGATCGGCGCGGCCAACTATGTCAAGGCCTTCACCGCAGATGACCTCTTCTGGCCTTCCCTGGGGCGCACCTTTACCTTTGCCGCTGCCTTCGTCCCGGCTGCGGTGGGAGGCGCGCTGGTGTTGGCCGTGCTGTTGAACCAGAAGCTCAAGGGGACTAACCTCTACCGGACCATCTTCTTTGTGCCCCACCTGATCCCGGCCGTGGCCCTGGCCGTGGTCTGGACGTTCCTGCTGCAGCCTAAGCTGGGCCCCGTCAACCTGTTCCTGCGCAACATCGGCATCGAGAACCCGCCTGCCTGGCTGGCCTCCCGGGATTCGGCCCTCTATTCGGTGATCCTGATCAACGTCTGGGCCGCCATGGGTGGGAACACCATGCTCATCTTCCTGGCCGGCCTGCAGGGCGTTCCCCAGGAGCTCTATGAAGCGGCGGATATCGACGGCGCCAGTTCGTGGGTGAAGTTTCGCCACGTGACCCTGCCGCTCTTGACGCCGACCATCTTCTTCAATGTGGTGCTGGCGGTCATCGGCGCGCTGAAGGTCTTCACCACCGCCTGGGTGGCCACCAAGGGGGGGCCGTCCTATGCCACCTGGTTCTTCGCCCTGCACATCTATTTCCAGGCCTTCCAGTACTTCCGGCTGGGCTACGGCAGCGCGCTGGCCTGGATCCTGGCGGCCATCCTCATGCTCTTCACCTGGATTCAGGTGACCTACTCCCGCCGTTGGGTCCACTATGAAGGCGGATAGGAGGCAGATGCCATGACCCAGACGACCATGACGCGAACCCTGGTCACGCCCGCGATGCGGCTGCGCGCGAACCGGGTGATCCTCTACGCGGTGGTGCTCTTCCTGTGCGTCCTCTTCGGCTTCCCCCTCTTCTGGACGCTCATGAGCTCTCTGAAGACGCCGGCGGAAATGTTCGCCTTTCCGCCGCCCCTGGTGCCGGCGGAGCCCCAGTGGGCCAACTACTACAACGTGCTGGTCATCCCCCGCATCCCCGTGATCCGCTGGGCCCTCAACTCCACCATTGTGGTGGTCCTGGCCACGGCCGGCACCCTGGTCACGGCTTCTTTGGTGGCCTACTCCTTTGCCCGTTTCGAGTACCGGGGGCGGGATGCCCTCTTCCTGATCACCCTGGCCACCATGATGTTGCCGGCCCAGGTCACCCTGATTCCCCAGTTCGTGCTGTTCCACAAGCTGGGCTGGATCAACACCCTCTTGCCCCTGTGGGTGCCCTACTGGTTTGGTGGCGGCGGCTTTGCCATCTTCCTCATGCGCCAGTTCTTCCTGTCCCTGCCCCGGGATCTGGACGAGGCTGCGCTCATCGACGGCGCCAGCTTCTTCCGCATCTTCTGGTCGATCCTCTTGCCTTTGTGCAAACCGGTGCTGGCGACCCTGGGCATCATCACCATCATCGCCACCTGGAGCGACTTCCTGGGGCCCCTGATCTACCTCAACTCCCCCGAAAAGTTTACCGTGTCTGTGGGCCTGCAGTTCTTCAACAACTCGCCCGAAGTGGGCGGCGAGCCCATGCAACACCTGTTGATGGCGGCCTGCATCCTTTCCATGCTTCCGGTTATCATCATTTTCTTCCTGGGCCAGCGGTTTTTTGTCCAGGGGATTGTGATGTCTGGCATCAAGGGATGAGCGGAGGGGCCGGGAAGGCGCCTGGTGTCCCCAGCCCTGCGCCTCCAGCCCAACGAGGCCGCGACCCATACCCGTTTGTGAGGGCTTCCGCCCTGGTTCGTCCAGGGCGGGGCGCACCCTGGCCTGGGGAAGGCAGCCGAAAACGCTCCCCATTCTTTTCGGCGCTCCCCGTGGGAACGCACCGCCTGGCGGAAGCTTCTGGCGAAATATCGTTTTAGGAGTCGTTGAGTTCTGCTGTACAAAGGAGGAACCCGATGTTTCGAAAACCGATGTCCCGCAGGCGATTTCTCCACGGAATGGCCGCCACCGGCCTGGGGGCCCTGGGCGCCCAGGTGCTGGCTGCCTGTGCCGCGCCGGCGCCCAACACCACGGAAGCCCCGGGCGCCACCGATTCCACCTCGGCACCGGCGGCGGCTGCGGTCACCCTGCGGGTGCAGGCCGCGGCCGGCGGCGGCGCCCAGATGGCCACCGAGTTTGCCAAGCGCTACCAGGAAGACACCGGCATTCAGGTGGTCATCGAGGAGACCATCTACGGCGAGATCGAGACCAAAACCCAGACAGGCTTTATTTCAGGCACCCTGCAAGATGTGGTCTACGGCCATCATCGCTGGCTTTTCATCAATTATTTGAAGGGCATCTACCTGGAATTGGACGACCTCTGGGCCTCGGATCCCCTGCCTGACTTCGAGGACATCTACCCCAGCGTCCTGGAGGGCAACGCCTTCGAGGGCAAGAACTTCAGCATCCCGGTGCACGTCCACCCCGGCGGGAACATCGCCGTCAACTACAACAAGACCATGCTGGAAGAAAAAGGCCTGCCGGAACCTCAGCCAGGCTGGACCTTTGACGACTGGACGGAGCTGGCCCGGTCCGCCGCCGACCCGGAGGCGGGGATCTTCGGCCTGGGCTTTGAAGGGATGAACTCCTTCCACTACTACAGCAACACCTCCCGCAGTTTTGGCGCACCGGACTCCCGGGATGGCTGGGTGATGGATGAAGAGGGGACGCGCCTGACCTACTATACGCCCCTCCACGGCCAGATTGCCGCCTGGTATCTGGACTTGCTGGAGAGCAAGGTCGCGCCCCGCCAGGCCGACTACATCGAGGGCAACGCCAACAACATCTTCCTGGCCGGCAAGTCTGCTACCTATGCCAGCAACGCCGGCGTGGTGGCCAACAACGTCCGCCTCATCGAGGACAAGTTCGAACTGGGCGTCATCCTCTTGCCCGTTGGCCCCGAAGGCCGCCAGGGCACCTGCTATTCGGGCAACCAGTTCATGATCAACTCGGCCAGCAAGTACCCCGAAGAAGCCTACGGCCTGCTCAAATACTACAGCTCCATCGACGCCGGCGTCTACCAGGTGGTGACCGGTATCCGCATGCCCAACGGCCACAAGTCTGCCTGGACCCATCCCGATGTCAACAAGGTCAGCACCATCTACGGCATCTGCGATTCCATCCTCAGCGCCGGCATCGAGCCCTTCCCCATGCCCAAGAACACCCGCTTCACCGAGGCCAACGACATCTTCCGCAACGAGATCGACCTGATCTGGGAAGGGGAGGTCTCGTGGGAAGAGCACGCGCCGGTGATTCAGGAGAAGGTCCAGGCTGTCCTGGACCTGGATCGTCCCACCTGAGCGAAGAGAACGGGCGGGCGGGGGCGGTCGATCGGCGTTCCTCGTCCGCCGTTCATCTCCACGGTTTCGACTCACGTTCGATTCGCCGTGGATGTCACCACCTTGGTAGCGCTGCATGAGACCGTGGCCGGCCTTGGGCCGATGATTGAAATCATCGGCTAGCACACCCCAAGTGCGTTGAAACGCACTCCCCAGCGCGGATGGCACCCGGCTCAAATCCGGTCGAATGTGGTCCTGTCGACACCTTTGCAAGAGTGAGAAGAAATGTCAGGAGCGAGAAGAAGATGAGTGCCATGGACAGGGCTCGCCCCGGAGACCCCGCCACCTACGGTACCCGGGTGGTCAAACCCGCCGACTTTGACGCCTTTTGGGAAGAGGTGTTGGCCCAGGCGGCCCGGATTCCCCTGAACCCCATCATGAAGCCGGTGCCCCTGCGCTCCACGCCCGAGGTGGAGGTCTTTGAGGTCTACTACGACAGCCTGGATGGGGTGCGGGTGGCGGGCTGGTATTGCCTGCCCCGGGAGCGCACGGAACCCCTGCCGGCCATGGTCTACTATCCGGGCTACATCAGCGAGCCCACCCTGCCCAAGGCCCAGGCCCGCCAGGGGTACGCCACCTTCGGCGCCGCGCCCCGGGGCAAGCTGCGCAGCAACCGCCAGTACAACCCCGGCTACCCCGGCCTGCTCACCCACAACATCATCGACCGCCACACTTACGCCTACCGGGGCTTCTACGTGGACGCCTGGCGGGTGATCGACTTTCTCCTCAGTCGCCCGGAAGTGGATCCGGCCCGGATCGGCGTGCAGGGGGGCAGCCAGGGCGGCGCGCTGACCCTGCTCACCGCAGCCATGCGCCCGGAGGTGCGGGCCGCGGCGGCCCAGGCCCCCTACCTGGCCGGCATGATCGATGCCATCGAACTCACCCACTCCTACCCCTACGAGGAGATCAACGAATATCTGCGCCTGCATCCAGAGCATCGCCCGGCGGTGGAGGAGACCCTGGCTTACTTCGACTGCATCAACTTTGTGGATCGGATCCGTTGTCCCATCATCGTCAACATCGGCCTCAACGACAACGTCTGCCCGCCGGAGACCGGTTTCGCCGTCTTCGAAGCCATCGGCTCGCCCGACAAAAAACTGTACACCTACCCCGGGCACGGCCACGACGCCAACCGCTATGAACACGACGCCATCGTGGCCGAGTTTTTCCGGCACCATTTGATGGGCGCCTGATGGGGAGATGACACCATTGCCAAACCAGGATAGCGCCATGACGATTTCCATCCCACCGGCACCCGCCGATTTCGACCGCTATTGGGCGGCCACCCTGGATGAGCTGGCCGCCCTGCCCATCGCCGCGGAGCTGACGCCCATCCCCATGCGCAGCACCGACTTTGCCACCCTGTACGAGCTGCGTCTCACCAGCATCGGGCCGTACCGCATCTTCTCCTACTACAGCGTACCCAAGGGCGATGGCCCCTTTCCCGTCCTCTACCACGCACCGGGCTACGGCAGCGTGGTGCACATCGCCGCCTACGAAGAGCGGCAGCGCTACGTCACCGTGGCCCTGCGCCACCGGGGCCAGCGCCTCTCGGACCAGCCCTTTGCCGCCGCCTACCCCGGCCTGCTCACCACCGGCATCACCGATCCATCCACCTATGTCTACCGGGGCATTGTGGCCGACTGCTGCCGGGTGATCGACTTCCTGCTGCAGCGGCCGGAGGTGGATGCCGACCGTATCGCGGTGGTGGGGGACGACCTGGCCCTCTTTACCGCCGCCCTGCGTCCCCAGGTGGATGCCCTCTACTTCGCGCCCACCCTCTTCTACGCGGCCAGCCAACTGGCGCCCCAGACGGGCAGTTATCCGCTGGAAGAGTTCAACGACTACGTCCGGAGCTATCCAGAACAGGCGGGAGAGGTCTGGCGCACCCTCTCCTACTTCGAGCCCACCCACTTCGCGCCCAAGGTGGCTGCGGACACGGTGTTGGTCACCGGCAACGAGCGGGATGCCCTGTCGCCGGCCGTATTGGCGCCGCTGATCCAGGCCTTTGCCCGCCCCCCCGAGCTGTACACCACCGCCCATTCAGGCTATCGGGACGGCGTGCACCAGGCCAGCTGGCTGGCGCAGCGCTACGGCTTCGGCGAGCCGTTGCTGCCGCCCCACTGGCAGTAGGGACAGGGCAAGCGCCATCTGGCCAGCTGATTTCGCCAGCAGACTTTGGACAGCCGACTTTGGACCTGGACGAGGAAGTAGCGTGCTCAATACAAACTACCAACCGCCCCAGAAGACCGGCAAGCTAACCCCGGCGGAACGGGATGAATTCCTGCGGCACCCGTGGAATGCACGCCTGGCCACGGTGACACCCCAGAACACGCCCTATGTGGTACCCGTCTGGTATCACTACGATCCGGAAGAGGGCTGTTTCTACGTGGTCGGCCGGGAGCGTTCCCAGTATGTGGCCCACATCCGGCACAACCCGGCCGTGGCCCTCCACATCGCCGACGACTTCCACCTGGAGCACACCCGGGTCCTGGTAGAAGGGCAGGCCCAGATCGTGGAAGGCCCCACGGCACCGGCGGAGAGCCCTACACTGCAACAGTTGGTGGACGACATGGCTCTGCGCTACATGGGGGAGCCGGGGCCCGGCTACGCCCGGCTGACCGCGTCTCGGCCCCGGTATCTGATTCGCATCGTGCCCCAGCGCTGGCAGTCGTGGACCGGTGGAGAATGGGCCGCGCACTATTACCGGTGAGGGGCGTCAAATCGCCGTGCATCTGTGGTACGTGGGCCACGGGTCCTTGCATGACGGGGGGGAGGTAGGGACGCACGGCCGTGCATCCCTACTGGCACCCATGCCCGGCCGGGAGGCCGGACCTACGGCGTGGTGCGTAGGCAGGTACACCCACCACGCACTACGCACTGGATAAGCATCTCTGGCCTATTTGCGCCGGATTGCATTAGAGGAAGGGCCACTCACCGCCCCGGGCCCACAGATCGGCGCTGCTGAGGCCGGCCAGCTCCTGCATGATGGCCTGCTTTTCGGCCAGCGGCAGGCGGGCAATGGCTTCGATGCGTTCACAGATGAATTCCGCCTCTTCATCGCTCAGGTTGAAGGGGTCGATCAGGAAGTAGCCCTCTTCCACGTGGTGGCCCCGCACCTTGATGGTGGGGTCGCCGTCGGCCAGCAGCACCGAGAGGGCCATGGCGTTGAGCCCGGCTCCTTCCGGATCCACCGTCACCCGGGCCCGCATGATGGGATAGGGGTCCGGCTCTGGCCAGACTTCACGCACCTGGATGCCTTCCAGGTGGCGCAGGCGCTCTACCATGCGGCGGATCCGCCGCTGCTCGGCCTCCTGCTGGGCCTGGTGATAGCCCTGCTCCCAGGCCTCCAGCGCAGCCATGAGGCCCACAATGCCTTCTTTGCCCACCTTCATCCCCCGGCCGATCCCCCGGTTCTGGGCGTAGGCGGCCTGGATCAGGTCTAACCGACCGGCCATGAGGCCGGAGGTGGGCGCCCGGAAATGTTTGTGGCCGCTACAGATCACCAGATCGGCGCCGGTGGCGATGAGTTTGGGCAACATGTGCTCCTCCGCCGCTGCGTCCACCACCACGGGAACACCGTGGCCGTGGGCGATCTCCACAAACCGGGGCAGGGGCACGTAGCCGTACTGGATGGTGTGGTGGGAGACCACAAAGAGGGCTGCGGCCGTTCGATCTGTGAAGCTGGTATCCAGCAGCGCCGCAGGGGTACTGTTCACCGTCCCTACCAGCCGGACCTGGGCGCCGGCCAGGCGTACCGCCTGGGTCACCGGTGCCCCGTAGTTCACCGCATGGCCCATCTGCAGCAGGACTTCGTCCCGCATGCCGGCGGTGTCAGGCAGTTGGGCGATCCGGGCCGGGTCGGTGCCGGTCATGCAGGCGGCCACGGCCAGGGTGATGCCGGCCGATGCGCAGGCGGTCACCATGCCGGCTTCTGCCCCGGTGACCCGGGCAATGAGGGCGCTGGCCCGGGCCTGGAGCACGTCCATTTCGAAGAAGAGGGACATGGCCGCACAGGCGGCCTCGGCGGCGGCCGG
The DNA here is from genome assembly GCF_006569185.2 of Litorilinea aerophila. Taxonomy (NCBI): domain Bacteria; kingdom Bacillati; phylum Chloroflexota; class Caldilineae; order Caldilineales; family Caldilineaceae; genus Litorilinea; species Litorilinea aerophila. The sequence goes on from NZ_VIGC02000007.1 coordinate 28,638, forward strand.
CAGCACAGCGGACTGGCCGTAGGCGGTCAGGGTGCCGCTGGCGTTGATGACCCGACGCAACTGGAGCGTTTTGTGCAGGTCCTGGTCCATGTTTTGATCCATGATGGAGCCTCCCTGGAGTTGTGGGTAAATGTTGTGAGTAAATCGAGATGACGGGTAGCGGGGTTCTGTCCAAGCATAGTGCAGAGTGGTTGGATGGACAACCTGCGGACCCGGCAAGGATCTGGTTTCATCGCCCCCCTGGCGTTGTTGTATTGGTTCAACCTACCCAAAAAAGGAGCACTGCCATGTTACGAAACAACGTAACCCGTCGAAAATTCTTGCAGGGCCTGGCCGTCACCGGGCTGGGGGCCTTGGGCGCCCAGGTAATGGCCGCCTGTGCCGCGCCGGGGCCTGCCTCCTCGGGCGGCGCCACCGAGGCCACCGGCGCCTCTGGGGAGCCCGCGGCCACCGACGTGACCCTGCGGGTTCAGGTGCCGCCGGAAGCCGGCCAGAGCGTTATGCCCACCATTTTCGGCGAGCGCTTCCAGCAGGAGACGGGCATCAAGGTCATCATCGAGGAGACCATCTACAGCGAGATCGAGACCAAGACCCAGACCGGCTTCATCTCGGGCACCCTGCAGGATCTCCTCTATGGCCACCATCGCTGGCTCTTCATCAACTACCTGAAGGGCATCTACATGGAGATCGACGACCTGCTGGCTTCGGATCCGCCGGCGGATTTCGACGACATCTACCCCAGCGTCATGGCCGGCAACTCGTGGAACGGCAAGAACTTCAGCATGCCGGGCGTGGTACACCCGGGCGGCAACATCGCCGTCAGCTACAACAAGCAGATCCTGGCGGACAAGGGCCTGCCCGAGCCCCAGGAAGGCTGGACCATCAGCGACTGGACGGAGCTGGCCAAGGCGGCGGCAGACGAGGCGGCCGGCATTTTCGGCCTGGGCTTCGACAGCATGAGCGCCATGCACTACTACAGCAACTTCTCCCGCTCCTGGGGCAGCCCGGACTCCACCGAGTCCTGGATCATGGACGCGGAGGGGACTCGCCTGACCTTCAACACCGACCTGCACCGGGAGATCGGCGCCTGGTACGTGGACCTGCTGGAGAGCAAGGTCGCACCCCGTAAGGCCGACTACATCGAAGGCTCCGCCGGGCGGCTCTTCGTGGCCGGCTTCAGCGCCACCCACGCCAGCACCGTGGGCAACGTGAACAGCTTCCTGAATCAGATCGGCGGCAAGTTCGAGATGGACGCGGTCCTGTTGCCTGTGGGGCCGGAAGGGCGCCAGGGGACCTGCTACTCCGGCAACCAGCACATGATCAACTCGGCCACCAAATACCCGGAAGAGGCGTGGGAGCTGCTCAAGCTCTACTCCTCCACCGAGGCAGGCATCTCCATGGTGCTGGACGGCAAGCTGCAGCCCAACGGCCACAAGTCTGCCTGGACCGATCCCAAGGTGAACGAGATCAACCGCATGTTCGGCGTCACCGACCGGCTGCTCACCGCGGGCATCGAGCCGTATCCCATGCCCAAGAACACCCGCTTCACCGAGGCCAACAACACCTTCCAGAACGAGATCGACCTGATCTGGGAGGGTGAGGTCTCGTGGGAAGAGCACGCACCGGTGATCGAGGAGAAGGTGCAGGCCATTCTGGACCTTCCGCTGCCCGAATAAGATCGGTGCTTCGGGGATTAGGGCCGCCCAGCCCCCTGGGCGGCCCTTTGTTTTGGGCCTGGGGAGGCGTGGGCAGCATGATGACCATCCTTTCACCCGCCTGGATGTGGCACCAATGGGCGGCTGGGAGCCGCCCCTACGGCAACCCGGTACCCTTTCCCGATTGGCACCATCGGGCGGGCACGGGGGCCCGCCCCTACGGAAACGGGCGCCATGTCGTAGGCGGGGCGAATCATGATTCGCCCCTACATGCTGCGCCTGGTCGCCCTCCCTTCACCCGCCTGGATGTGGCGAAACCGTGCGGCCGGAGACCGCACCTACGGCAAGGGTCGCCATCCGTACGGTTTGGGTGCAACGGGTACGTAGGGCGGGCCTCTGGCCCGCCGAAGGTGGCCGTGTGGGCCTGGCGACACCGGACGGGCACGGGGGCCTGCCCCTACTGGCGAAGGATGATCCCCCGGATTGTCTGGACGCTGGAGAAATAGTACAATGTACAGGAGCTCCTCGCTGGTCAATCGTATCCACGAAAGGAGAAAACCCATGGCTTTTACCTTGCAGATCGGCGAAAAGGCCCCGGATTTCAAGCTCCCGGCCACCGACGGCAAGACCTACCAGCTTTCCGACTTTGACGATGCAGAGGTGCTGGTCGTCTTCTTTACCTGCAACCACTGCCCCTATGTGCTGGGTTCGGACGAGATCACCCGCCAGACGGCTGAGAAGTTCATGCCTCGGGGCGTCAAGTTTGTGGGCATCAACTCCAACAGTGCCAACACCCACCCCGACGACGATTTCGACCACATGGTGGAGCGCATGAAGACCCACCAGTTCCCCTGGATCTACCTGCGGGATGAATCCCAGGAGGTGGCGCTGGCCTACGGCGCGTTGCGCACGCCCCACTTCTACGTCTTTGACAAGGATCGCCGCCTGATCTACACCGGCCGCGGCATCGACAGCCCCAAAGATCCCAGCAAGATGACCGTCAACAACCTGGAGCAGGCCCTGGAGGAGCACCTGGCCGGCAAGCCTGTCAGCGTCCCCCTGACCAACCCCATCGGCTGCAACGTGAAGTGGGAAGGTAAAGACGCCCACTGGATGCCGCCTGAAGCCTGTGATCTGGTGTTCAATTAGGGGATTAGGGATTCGGTAATGGGGAATTGGGTGATTGGGCAATTGGGGGGATTTTCGGAACAGGCGCCCAATCACCCAATCCCCTAATGCCCCAATCTCCTAATCCTCCAATCTCCCAACCTGCCAGCCACCATCTGCATGCTCTGGAAATCGAGGCCGCACCATGTCCATCTATGAAGAACTGGGCATCCGCCCCATCATCAACGCCAGCGCAACCCTGACCCGGCTGGGCGGCTCCCTCATGCCGCCCGAAGTGATCGAGGCCATGGTCGAAGCGTCCAGGCATTTTGTGGACCTGGACGAACTGCAACGACGGGTCGGTGAAGAGCTGGCCCGGCTGACCCACAACGAAGCGGCCTACGTCAGCGCCGGCGCCGCAGCGGGCCTGGTCCTGGCCACGGCCGCCTGCATCACCGGCACCGACCCGGCTGCCATCCGCCAGTTGCCAGACCTGACCGGCCTGAAGAACGAAGTGATCGTCCACAAATCCCACCGCAACGGCTACGACCACGCGGTGCGGCAGGTGGGGGTGAAGCTGGTGGAGATCGGCTACGCCACCGGTACCGCGCCCTGGGAGCTGGAGCGGGCCATCAACGAACGGACCGCAGCGGTCTTCTGGTTCCAGGGGGCCATGACCGGCCGGGGGGACCTGCCCCTGGAGACCGTCATCGAGATTGCCAGCGCGCGGGGTGTGCCGGTGGTGGTGGATGCGGCCGCCCAGTTGCCGCCGGTGGAAAACCTCTGGCGTTTCACCCAGATGGGCGCGGCCCTGGCCATCTTCAGCGGCGGCAAGGACCTGCGGGGGCCCCAATCCTCGGGCCTGGTGGTGGGCCGTAAGGACCTCATCGAGGCTATCCGCCTCAACGGCAACCCCAACCACAGCATCGGTCGCCCCATGAAGGTGGGCAAGGAGGAGATGGTCGGTCTGCTGGCCGCGGTCAAACGCTACCTGGCGCTGGATCACGAGGCCCGGGCTTCCCAGGACGAAGAGGTGGTGGCCGGCTGGTGCGCTGCCCTGAACCAGATCCCCGGTGTCAAAGCGGAGCGTTCCTTCCCCAACGAGGCCGGCCAGCCCCTGCCCCGGGCACGGGTGACCTTCGATGCCGCGCAGATTGGCCTCAGCCGGGACGAGGTGGTGGCCCGGCTGGCCCAGGGAACGCCGTCCATTGCCGTGGCCCTGGCCGGCGCCGACGGCATCTACCTGAACCCCATGACCCTGGCTGACGGGGAAGAACAGGTGGTGCTGGATCGGCTGCTGGCTGTCCTGCAGGGTTGATCCGGGAGTGGCAGAGCCATGGCCAGATTGGAACCACTGGCGCTGGACCAGGTGGATCCTTCTTTGCAGGAAGTCGTCCACCAGGCCCAGGAGCGCCTGCCCCAGTTCATGAACCAGGTGCTCACCCTGGCCCATCACCCGCGCATCGCCCGGGACCTGGTGACCCTTTACCTGGGTTTTCAGGAGGAGAGCCGGGTGGAGCGCCGCCTGATCGAGCTGGCCGTGCTGACGGTCAGCCACCTCAACCGCTGCGTCTACTGTGTCAGCCATCACACACCCCTGGGGGAGCAGGCCGGCCTCTCCCCCGGGGCCCTGGCCGACCTCCGGGCGGGGCGGGCGGCCGAAAGTCCCCACCTCTCGCCCCTGGAAAAGCTGGTGGTGGCCTACGCGGAACAGGTGACCCGGGACGCGCGGCGGGTCCCCCGCTCCCTCTGGGCTGAGCTGCAGACCCACTTCGACGAGGCCCAGCTGGTGGAACTGACGGTGCGCATCGCCCTGGCCAATTTCTTCAACCGCCTGAACGACGCCCTCCAGATCGACCTGGAACCTGGTGTGGATGCTCTGCTCTGATCTGTGGATCCGTTCCATGAGGAGAACCCGATGGAAATCGTCGTGCGCCACGCGGAGCCTGGGGATTACCTGGCTTTGCACCGCATCTACACCGGTCCCCGCGCCGCGGCAGGAACCCTGCAGCTGCCCTTCCGTTCTGCGGAGCACTACCGCAAGTGGGTGGAAGAATCGGTCGACAACCGCTTTGCGCTGGTGGCCTGTGTCGAGGGCGAGGTGGTCGGTGGCCTGACCCTCTCCATCTCCACCAACCCGCGCCGGCGCCACGTGGGGCACATCGGCATGGCCGTGCGGGATGACTGGCAGGGCCGGGGCGTGGGGACCGCGCTCATGCACTCCGCCCTGGACCTGGCCGACAACTGGCTGGGGCTCACCCGCGTTGAACTGGACGTGTACACCGACAACGACGCGGCCCTGGCCCTTTACCAGAAGTTCGGCTTTGTCATCGAAGGTACCCATACGGCCTTTGCCTTCCGCGGGGGTGCGTATGTGGACGCCTACTCCATGGCCCGGGTTCGGGTTCCCTGAGCCTGGTCCCTCTTTCCTGCTCCCATTCTCCACGTCTCTGTCAAAACACCAATGCACCATGCCCTGGCAAAACGAGGTGAAGTGTGAAAATTACCGAGATCAAAACCTATCTGATGCACGCCAACGTGCCGAACAGCAGCGGCTGGAAGGCCCGCAACTGGCTCTTCGTCAAGGTTTTCACCGATGAGGGCATTTATGGCGTAGGCGAGGCCAGCGGCTGGCCCCGGGTGGTGGAAACGGCCATCCAGGATCTGGCCACCATCCTGGTGGGCGAAAACCCCTTCGAGATCGAGAAGATCTGGCAGAAGATGTACCTGGCCATGATGGGCCACGGCATGACTGGCATCGTGGGCAGCGGCGCCATGACCGGCATCGAGATGGCCCTCTGGGACATCAAGGGCAAGGCCCTGGGCGTCCCGGTGGCCGAGCTGTTGGGCGGCAAGATCCGGGACCGGGTGCGCCTCTACGCCCACGCCCATTCGGCGGAGCGAGCTCAGGAGCTGGTGGAGCGGGGCTTCACCGCGCTGAAGACCGGCGGTGTCACCGATCCGTTGAGCAAGGTGGACGCCATCCGCCGGGCTGTCGGCCCGGAGATCGACCTGATGGTGGACATCCACGGCCCGCCCTGGCTGACCACCAAAGACGCCATCCGCATGGGCCAGGCGCTGGAGGCCTACGACCTCCTGTTTTACGAAGATCCGGTGGCGCCTGAGGATGTGGAGGCCCTGGCCCGGGTGGCGGCCCACGTCAATCTGCCCATCGCTGCCGGGGAACGTCACGCGGGCATGTGGGGCGTGCGGGAGCTCATCGAGCGGGAGATCATTGATGTGGTCCAGCCGGACACCGGCCGGGCCGGCGGGCTCCTGCAGATGAAAAAGATCGCCGCGCTGGCCGAAGCCCATTACGTGACCTTCGCCCCCCACGACGGTTCCCTGGGCCCGGTGGCCGAGATCGCAGCGGTGCACCTCTGCGCCACCCTGCCCAACTTCCTCATCCTGGAGCATCTGGAGGACGACGTGCCCCAGCGCTACGAGGTCATGCAGCCCCAGCCCACCATCGTGGATGGCTTCATGCTGGTGCCAGAGGGGCCAGGGCTGGGGGTCGACATTGTGGAAGAGGTGGTCGCCCGCTACCCATCCCACGGCAATGTCTCGCCGCCCAACCTGGACGAATACACCTACGTGCGGGCCCGGGAACGGCGGGCGGCCTGGCTGCGGCCCAAAGGGCGGGGCACCACCGGCGATTTTGTCTGATCCGGACCAGCCCTGGCGTCTTCCGTGAGCCCGACGGTTGCAGAATTTCAGCGGAGGAATTTCATCCCTTATGTCTGCCGATGAGATTGTGGTGGTGGGGGGCAGTGGCAGCCCCAAGTTGACCGCCAACATCTGCCGCTACTTGGGCATTGAGCCGGCCCGGCGGGACGTCTTCCACTTTTCCGAGGGGACCACCTTTGTCAAGGTAGGCGAAAATGTGCGGGGCCGACGGGTCTACCTGGTGCAGTCCACTGCCTGGCCGGCCAACGACCATTTCATGGAACTGCTCTTCTGGATCGACGCCCTGAAGCGGGCCAGCGCGGCGGAGATCACCGTGATCATCCCCTATTTCAGCTACGGCAAGGGCGACAAAAAGGACGAGCCCCGGGTCTCCATCCGCGCCCGGGTCTGCGCCGACGCCATCGAGGCCGCCGGCGCCAGCCGGGTGGTGACGCTGGACCTGCACGCGCCCCAGATTCAGGGCTTCTTCCGCCTCCCGGTGGATGATCTGGACGGACTGCCGGTGTTGGCGGAGGCCGTGCGCTGCAAGGGGTTGGAAAACCTGGTGGTGGTCTCGCCGGACATGGGCTTTGTCAAGCAGGCCCGCAAATATGCCGATTTCCTGGGGACCGGCCTGGCCATCGGCGACAAGGAACGGCGGGGCCATGACGAACAGGCCACCGTCCTGCGCATCATCGGCGACGTGGAAGGCAAGACCGCCCTCATCGTCGACGATGTGGTCATCTCCGGCGGGACGTTGGTGGAGGCGGCCCGGCAACTGGTGGCTGCCGGCGCGACGGCCGTCTACGCGGCCGTGACCCATGGCGTCTTTAGCAAGGACGCCATGCAGCAGATCATGGCCAGCCCCATCCAGCGGCTCTTCGTGACCGATTCCATCGAAACCCAACCAGTGGCCTTCTGCGACAAGATCGAGGTGGTCTCGGTGGCGCCACTCCTGGCCGAGGCCATCCGACGGATCCACTACCGGGAGAGCATCAGCGTGCTCTTCCCCCTCTGAAAGGAGCAACCACCTGTGAAGATCACCCACCTGGAGACCCTTTGCCTCTCCCGCCTCCACGAGCCCGAGCGCCAGTGGATCACCGCCCGCTATCGAACCATCAAGGCGGACTGCGCCATCGTGGTCATCCACACCGACGAAGGCCTGACCGGCATCGGCGAGGCCAGCGCCTATGGCTGGCCCCTGTTGATTCAGGAGTGGGTGGACTGGCTGGCGCCATCCCTGGTGGGTCGGGATCCCCGAGATCCGGCCATCGTGCCCCATCCCAACGGCCTGAGCCGCCCGTACGACGCCGCCGTGGGGGGCATCGACTGCGCCCTGTGGGACCTGCGGGGCCAGATTGAAGGGAAACGGGTGAGCGAGCTGCTGGCCGACCAGCCCCTGGAGCGGGTGCGCCTGTACGCATCCAGCGGCTGCCGCTACGACTGGCGCCACAACCCGGAACAGCTCATTGAGGAGGCCCTGGGCTACATCGACCAGGGCTTCACTGCCATGAAATTTCGCATCGGCACCGAATGGCGCTGGGACGGGGTGACGGTGGACCGCTTCCTGGGGCTGGTGCGGGAGCTGGCCCAGGCGGTGAATGGGCGCATGGAGCTGATGCTGGACGGCAACTGTCGTCTGACCGAGGAACAGGCCCTGCCCATTGCCCAAGAGCTGGATCGCCTGGGGTTTACCTGGTTTGAGGAGCCCATCCCCCGGGAGGAGATCGACGGCTACGCCCGCCTCTGTGCCGCGGTGGACATGCCCATCACCGGCGGCGAAACTTTCACCACCCTGGAGCAGTTCCGCCCCTACCTGGAGCGGCGGGCCTATGACATCGTCCAGCCGGACGCCGGCCTCTGTGGCCTCACCGAGTGCATGCGCATTGCCGAGGCAGCCCAGCGCTATGGCGTGGAGCTCTGCCCCCACAGCTGGCACAACGGCCTGATGGCCATGGCCCATGCCCACCTGCTGGCCGCGCTCCCCAACCCGCGTATGCTGGAGCTCTGCATGATCCAGGGGCCGCTCCAGTGGGCCATCCTGGCCGAGCCACCCCGCCTGGAGCAGGGGCACCTCTGGCTGCCCGAGCGGCCCGGCCTGGGTGTGGAGCTGGCTGAAAACCTGACGCAACGCTTTCCCTATATCGAAGGACATTACGCCATCACGGTCGAACGATGATGCCGGTTGTGGAATTCTGTGCAAAGGAGGGAATGCCATGAAGTGGTTGCGGATGTTCTTGCTCGGGGGGCTGGTGAGCCTGTGGGGACTGGGTGGCTGTGTCGTGGACGCGGTGACCTTGCAGACGTCCAAGGAGGTGACCCTGTACGTGGGGCCGGAGTGGGTTGCCTGCCCTGATAACCCGGACGCCCAATGTCTCCAGGTCCGGGAGGATCCCGCAGAGGCATGGCGCGTCCTCCAGAGCCCTATTGAGGGCTTCGACTATGTGCCCGGCCAGCAGTATCAGCTGGATGTGGTGAAAGAGGCGGTGGTGACCCTCCGGGTGTCCGACCAGGGGACCGTCCAGTTCCCGCCAGATCAAACCGACGTCCATTATCGCCTGCTGGCCATCGCCGGCCAGGAAAAGGTGGAGCCGCCGGCGGTCACCACCGCGGGAACCGCGACCGCTGAAGGTGGCGATGCAGAGGCGCCGGGTGCGGAGACAGCCGGTCGCTCAGGTGAGTTGGCCGAAGGCCGCTGGACGCTGCGGCGCTATGGCCCGCCGGGCAGCGAACGGCCGGTGCTGGCGTACGCGGCGATCCACCTGGAGTTCCTGCCCCAGGGGGACGATCCCGCGCTGGGGCGGATCCGGGGGCGGACGGGCTGCAATCTCTTCGGAGGTGTCTACAGCCTGGCCGGCGAGCGCCCTGAATTGATGGTGCAAAAATTGACCCGCCAGGCCTGCCCGGGGGAGGCGGCCCGGGAGCAGGAGCAGCGTTTTCTGGCCGCCCTGGAGGATGCCACGGCCCTGGAGGTGGCGCCGGGCCAGCTTCGCATCCTGTACGATGGGGGGCGGCAGGTTTTGACCTTTGTACCCATGCCATAAGCGCCAGGAAGGAACCCATGAAGCTTGGACTTGGCCTGTATCGTCACATGTTGACCGATGAGAACTTTCGTTTTGCCCGCCAGGCGGGCGCAACCCACATCGTGGCCCACCTGACCGACTACTTCCGCAGCGAAGAGAGCCTCAGCACCGGCAGCGGCGGCGAGAGTTGGGGCTTGGCGGGCGACCCGGATCGACTCTGGACGTATGAAGAGTTCCGGGATCTGCGCCAGGCGGTGAACCGGGCCGGCCTGGAGTTGGCGGCCATCGAGAATTTCGACCCGGCCCACTGGTATGACGTCTTGCTGGACGGGCCCCGCAAGCGGGAGCAGCTGGAGAACCTCAAGCGCATGATCCGGGATATGGGGCGGGCTGGCATCCCGTGCATGGGCTACAATTTCAGCATCGCCGGCGTCTGGGGGCGGGTGAGCGGCCCGTGGGCCCGAGGCGAGGCCGAGAGCGTGGCCTTCCTGGGCCCGGATGGCCCGCCGGAGACGCCCATCCCCAAGGGCATGGTCTGGAACATGGTCTACGACCGGAACGCACCGCCGGGGACTCTGGAGCCCATCACCCACGAGCAGCTCTGGGCGCGGGTGACCGAGTTCCTGCAGGAGCTGGTGCCCGTGGCCGAGGAAGCAGGTGTGCGCCTGGCTGCCCATCCCGACGACCCGCCCATGCCCACCCTGCGGGGCACGCCCCGTCTGGTCTACCAGCCCCACTACTATCAGAAGCTGCTGGACATCGTCCCCAGCCGGGCCAACGGCCTGGAATTCTGCATCGGCTCCCTGGCGGAGATGACCGAGGGGGACATCTACGACGTGGTGGATCACTACAGCAAGCAGGGCGCCATCTGCTACGTGCACTTCCGCAACGTCAGGGGCAAAGTGCCCCGCTACTACGAAGTCTTCGTGGACGAAGGCGACGTGGACATGGTGCGGGTGGTGCGCATCCTGCACAGGAACGGCTTCGACGGCGTGCTCATCCCCGACCATACGCCCCAGATGACCTGCGCCGCGCCCTGGCACGCGGGCATGGCCTACGCCCTGGGCTACATGCGCGCGGTGATCGCCATGGTGGAGCGGGAAGCGGTGTGATCCAACCCACGTTTCTCAACCAACTCATACAAAGGAGCAACCATACCCATGCCCAGACCCAGTGAAAAATTCGACATCATCCTCCCCCGTCCCGACAACGTCCAGCTTCCCATCAGCGGCCCGCCCTTCCAGCGGCCCGATCCGGAGCTCATCCGCCAGCTCTACGAGGTGAGCAGCGCCACCGCCAGCGCCATCCTCCACCGCATGGGGATCCGCCAGAACTACATCCAGGGGCCCGTCCCCCGCATGCCCGGCGCCAAGGTGGTGGGGCCGGCCGTGACCCTCCAGTTCATGCCCCAGCGGGAGGACATTGCCTCCGGCGCCGGCCAGGAGCAGACGGAGAAGGTGAGCGCCCTCTGGTCGGTCTTCGACACGGTGGAGCCGGGCGACGTGCTGGTGATCCAGGCCTGGGGCGATATGTACACCGGCTGCATGGGCGACATGCTGACCACCTACTTCAAGGGCCGGGGCGGCGCCGGCGTGGTGGTGGACGGCTGCGTGCGGGATTGGCCCAAGATCCAGACCCTGGGCGTGCCCATGTGGACCCGGGGCGTCACCCCCCACTACGCCTCCCAGAGCACCCTCTTCCCCTGGGCCTACAACGTGCCCATCGCCTGCAGCCGGGTGCTGGTCCTACCCGGCGACATCATCATCGCCGATGACGACGGCGCGGTGCTGGTGCCGGCCAAGATGGCTCCCATGGTGCTGGAACACACCAAAGCCCACGAGGAATGGGAAGTCTTCAGCCGCATGAAGCTCCTGGAGGGCGGCGCGCTGCGCAAATATTACCCCCTCAGCGAGGAAGGCTGGGCGGAGTATGAGGAGTGGCGCAAGGCTAAGGGTGATTGACATAAGTAATTGGCAGTGGGAAATTGAAAATTGAAAATGGTTCAAGGGGGCATCATGCTGGTGGGCACGGTCAGCGATGAACGGTATGTGGCAATTCCCGACGTATCGGTGGAGTTGGAGCAGAACGGCGTCAGCGTCGCCCGGGTGCGCTCCTCTGCCCGGGGCGGCATCTACGCGGAGGTCCCGCCCGGCCGCTACCGGGTCACCCTGGCCCGGGACGGCTACGGCGCCAAGAGCGTGGAGGTGGATGTGGCGGAGGGGCATCCCCACGCCTTTCGCCTGCTCTCCGATGGCCTGCTGGGCTATATGTGGCCCAAGTGGGTGCGCTCCGGCGAGCGGTCCGAATTCCGGGTGCACTCGGTGAAGCCCTACCATCTGAGCCTGTGGCGATACGGCCTGGAGAAGGAGCTGGTGCGGCCCATCGGCTGGTTCGACGAGCATGGGCCCCGGGCTACCATGCAGATCACGCCCGACGGCGACTATACCCAGACGGGCGTCCAGTGGAACCGCCAGGGCTACGGCAGCCCCCACCACACCCAGTTCGTGGCCGGGCCAGAACGGTCGGGCCTCTACTACCTCCACGCGGAAACCGAGGACGGCGACTTCTTCTCCTTCCCGTGGATCGTGGCGCCGGCCCGGCCCAGGGCACCCATTGCGGTGCTGGCTTCCACCAACACCTGGAACGCCTACAACAATTTTGGCGGCCGCAGCAACTACATCAATGCCACCGGCCTGCCGCCCCAGCCCACAGTCAACGCCCGGCTGGATCTGGTGCGCTATCAACAGGCCGGCACCTACAACGAGTGGCAGTTCGAGGACGAGCGCTACCAGCCCCTCTCCTTCGAGCGCCCGGAACCCTTCAACCACGTCCCCCGGGAGACCCGCGCCACCGACCCCATCCGGGGCCGCCAGGAGTGTCATCTGGCGCCGGCCGAGTGGCGGCTGTTGGCCTGGCTGGAGCGGGAAGGCTTCGCCTACGACCTCTACTCCGAGTACCAGCTCCACGTGGGCGACCTGGATTTGGACGCCTACCAGATCGTCATCCTCAGCGTCCACCCGGAGTACTGGTCCCGCGCCATGTACCAGCGGCTCAAAGATTGGGTGTACAACCGGGGCGGCAGGCTCATGTACCTGGGCGGCAATGGCCTCAATTGCGAGATCGAGATTCTGGACGACCGCACCATGAAGTTCAACACCCAGGTGCCCGAGGCCACCGGGCCGGACGGCCGGGCCCGGTACGAAAGTCGTTTCCACCGCCGGGTGGAGTCGGAGGCCAACCTGCTGGGCGTGGTCTTCACCGAAGCGGGCATCATGACCGCCGCGCCGTACCAGGTGGTCAACGGGGACCACTGGATCTTCGCCGGCACCGGCCTGCAGAACGGCGATACCTTCGGCGAAGCCAGCCTCCACGAGCGCATCCCCGGCGGCGCGTCCGGCCACGAGACGGACAAGATGAGCCCCTCCTCGCCGGCCAACACCGTCCTCCTGGCCAAGGGGCTCAACCCAGAGGATGGCGGCGCCCACATGGTCTACTACGAGACCCAGAGCGGCGGAGCCGTCTTCTCGGTGGGCTCCATCACCTACCCGGCCTGTCTGTTGGTGGATACCCAGGTCTCCCGCATCACGGCCAACGTCATCACCCGCTTCCTGACGTAGGATCCACGCCGTCAGCCAACTGCGAGCAGCGCCTGGATTTTCAAGAGGACTTCCGCCAGCGTTTCTGAAGGGAGGGTGCCAATGTATTCGGCCTGCCTGGCTCGCCAGTCCAGGCTGCGGAGCTGATCGGCCAGGATCACGCCGGCAATGGGGAGGTCACCCGGAAGGTCGACTTCGAAGGGATATCCTTTACGCTGGCGCGTAATGGGACAAAAGAGCGCCAGGCCGACCCGTTGGTTGTAGGCTTGCGGCGATAAAACGACGGCCGGGCGTCTCCCAGCCTGTTCATGTCCTGCCTGGGGCGTAAAGGATAACCAGACCACGTGGCCTCGCTCGGGAACGTAGGCAGACACTACCAGATCTCCGTTCCCTGGGGAGCCCCGAAATCGAACTCAGTGTGAATGTTTTCTTCGGTGACGCCGGCCAGCAGCTCCTCCAACGAAACAGGGGAGTCCTGTACAGGCGTGATGGTCAATTTGCCGTCCACCAGGGTGAGTTCAACCCACGTGTTCTCCTCGATATGAATTTCCTCTGCAAAGGCTTTGGGGAGGCGCACGGCCAAACTATTTCCCCATTTTTGGACCCGGGTTCTCATAAGCTTGCTCCTCCTGGGCAGTGTTCGATGTATCTACAAAAAAGATACTTCGCTTTGCCCGTTTTGTCAACACGTTCGGTCAGGAGGGCAGGACGACTTTACAGATTCCTCTACAGGTGGGCAGACAGGCCCAGCAGGCGCTGCGCATTTTGGGCTACGGCCTCCTGAAGGATCTCCTCCCGTTCGCCCCGCAGACGGGCCAGTTCGGCCAGCACGTCCACCAGGTGGTGGGGGTAGCCCGGCTCGCCGGTGAGCCACGCCAGCCCGGTGGGGCCATCGGTCTCTGTGAGGAGCTGGTCCAGGGGGATGCGGCGGGCCAGCTCCCGGATGGCATCGCTGTGGAGTACCTCGACGCCTACGGTGAAGGCGTAGCCCCGTTCCACCAGGGCCGTGAAAGGGTCCAGGGGGCCGGAGTACCAGTGGATGATGGCCCGGCGGATGCCGAAGTGGTCCAGCCGGGCCAGGATTTCCGCCTCCGCGCCCTTGGTATGGAGGTTGACGGGCCTGTCCAACTCCCGGGCTGCAGCCAGAAAAAAGTCGAAGACCTCCCGCTGCGCGGGGTAGGTGGCGGGCTCCTCCACCCAGTGGAAGTCCAGCCCGATTTCGCCGAAGAAGGGCGCTGCCGCCAGGTACGGCTCCAGCTCGGCCAGCCGCTCCACCCACGCCGCTGCGTGCCAGGGGTGCACCCCCAGGCCCACCACAATGCGCGGGTTGTCCCGGGCGATCTCCAGGTTGCGTCGATAACTGTCCAGGTGCAGGCTGTTGGCCAGGGTCAGAACGTCCAGCCGGTCGATTTCCGCCAGCACCTCGGGCAACTGCCCTGGCTCATAATGATCCAGATGGGTATGCGCATCCACCAACACAAACGCCCCTCCTGCCTACCGTCTACCGTCTACTGCCTACTGCCTACCTTCTACCCTCCTACCAATGCATCACAAACCCACCATCCACATTCACCGTCTGGCCGGTCACGTTGCGGGCGCGGGGCGAAGCCAGAAAGACGGCCATGTTGGCGATGTCCTCGGGCGTCTGCCAGCGGTTGAGGGGCACCATCCGTTGGAGCTTCTGACGCCCCCAGGTTTCGAAGTCGACCCGCTCTTCCGGCGGCAGATTTTTCATCTGGCCGGCCCAGACGCCCCGGTTCAGGGGCGTATCCACCATGCCCGGGTTCAAGGTGTTGACCCGCACGCCGTAGGGGGCCAGATCCTTGGCCGCGCACTGGGAGAAGTTGATGAGGCCCGCCTTGGCGGCGCTGTAGGGCGGGTCGGTCTGGGAGCCGATCTGGCCGGCCACGGAGCCGATGAAGAGGATGGTGCCCTGCCGTCGGGCGACGAAGGTTTCCACGAAGGCGAAGGTGGTGTTCACCGCGCCCAGCAGGTTAACCTCCAGCATGCGGGGCCAGTCCGAGGGCTGCTGGTTCCAGAAGGGGAGCCCGCCCCGGTGGCACGACATCCCCGCCGCGTAGACCAGATGATCCACGGGGCCCAGTTGTTCTTCCACCTGTCGGGCGGCCCGCTGCAGCGCAGGGAAGTCGGTGGCGTCGGCCACCAGCCCCAGGGTGGCGGTGTGATGTTGCCCGGCGATCTCTCGGGCGGTCGCCTCCACGGTGGGCGCGATGTCCAGCAGGGCGACCCGCGCCCCTTCCGCGGCAAAGGCTTCGGCAATGGCCCGGCCGATTCCGCTGGCGCCACCGACGACCACGGCCAGTTGGTCATGCAGTTCCAGGTCCATAGGGTCTTCCTCCCGTTTTGATTGGATCTACCGGCTCCCCTGCAAAAAGGGCATTTTTGAACGCAAAGGCGCAAAGAAGCGCAGGAGAGAGTCACCCGTATCAGCGTTCATCTGGGTGGGTCAGCGTCCTGATTTGACCTTTGTGCAGTAGAGCCATCGACTGATTTTGTAACTGTTCATCCCCCTACCCTCCTTCCCCCGCCGAGGGAAGGAGCGTGCTCTGTGTCTCTGGGGTGTTCTCCCAGTGAACTCCTCTGTGACTCCCCAAACAACATTACGCGCGGCGTTGCCAGGGCCACCGCCGCCGACGCGGGGCCGGTGGCCGCAGGGTGGCCAGCCATGCATCCAGGCCGGGCAGGGCCAGGGGCTTCACAGCAGCGGCGGGCCCGGCCAGCTCGCGCCAGAGGGCCACCTGTTCGGGCTTTATCGGCAGCGCGTCCAGAAGTCCCCGCTCCTGGACGGCGTCCAGAAAGCCCAGCACCGCGGCCGCGATGCGCTGTTTCGTCCCGGCGTCGGCCCGCCACCAGCGCTGGAAGTAGGAGCTCAGGTGCAGTTGGGGGGCGTTGACGGCCAGGGCCAGATAGTCGTCCAGACTCCACGCCTCCGGCGGTTGTTTCAGGGCCCGTTGTAGCACCTCCACCACCTCCACCACAGCAGGCGCCTGGGCCTCCATCAAAAACTGGGAGATGGGCTGGCCCTCCAGCCAGTGGAGGTAGAGGTGACGGCGGGCCCGGGTGACGGCCACGTAGAGCAGGCGCCGTTCTTCTTCCAGGTTGGGCGCCTGGTTCAAGGGGATGATCCCCTGGTTGCAGTGGGGCACGAAGACCACAGACCACTCCAGCCCTTTGGCCCTGAAGATGGTGGTGATGGTCAGCCCCTGGGACGAACCATGGCCGCGGCCGGCGCGGTCCCGCCGGGTGGAGAGCTGGGCCAGCCGGTCCAGATGCTGGAGGAATTGTTCCAGGGATCCTTGCCCCCGGGCATAGGCCAGGAGCGCGGCCACATTGGCGGCCCGGTCACCGCCAGAGCCAGCGTGGCCGCTGTGGTGTCGCAGGTAGTTCATGTAGCTCAGCCGGGCTTCCAGGCGCTGGAGCAAGGCCGCCGCCGGTGGCTGCTGCGCTTTGGGCAGGCTCAGGGCCTCCCGCAACTCGGCCAACAGCCCGGCCAGCTCTGTCAGAGGCTGCGCGACCCGGGGCGGGGCGCCGGCTGCCACAGCCTGGATCGCCTCCACCAGGCCCAGGGCCTGGGTCCGCGCCAGCTTCATCACCGCCTGTCCCATGGCCTGGGACAGGTAGCGCAGGGGACGGTTGTAGACGTGGAACCAGAGGCGTTCCATCTCTTCCAGCTCTTCCCGGGTCAGCCCATGTCCGGCCCGGCGGCGAGCGTCGTAGCGGGCCAGCCGACCGTAGTTGAGCAGGGTTTCCACCTCTGGGCGGCGGTAAAAGGGCGGATTGCCCCAGATGACGTAGGGAATCTGGGCGGCGATGAGGGCCTGTTCCAGGGCCGGCGTCTGGGCGTAGATTCGGACCAGGATGGCCATTTCCTCCAGGGGATAGCCCTGTTCCTGGGCGGCCTGGATCTGGTGAACCACGGCCTGGGCCATGGCCGCCTCGTCCGCATGGCCCAGCAGGGTTATCTGTCCGCCAAAACCCTGGGTCAGCTGCATCTGCTTGGGTTGGCGCTGGCGGTTGTGGAGGATGATCTGATTGGCCAGGGCCACATGGACGGCCCGGCTGCGGAAGTTTTCGGTCATGAAATAGACCGTGGCCCGATAGCGGCGCTGGAACTCCCGGAAGTGCTGGGGGCTGGCTCCCCGCCACTCGTAGATGGTCTGGTCGTCGTCGCCGATGGCCATGTAGTTGCGGTGGGGCGCGGTGAGGAGGTCCAGCATTTCAGCCTGGGCCAGGTTGAGGTCCTGGAATTCGTCCACCAGCACACACTGGAAGCGCCGTTGCAGCTCTTCCAGGATGTCCGGCCAGCGGACCAGCACCTCCCAGCCGGTGGCCAGGAGGTCGTCAAAGGTGAGCACGCCCTGGGCCAGGCGCATCTCTTCGTAGAGGGCGTAGAGGTCCCGGTACCAGGGCAGGCCGGAGGGCGCCGGGGCCTGGCGCGCCACACGGCGGGCCTGCCGGGGCAGGTCGAGCCGCCGCAGGTCCGGGTAGGCCAGGTTGCCCTTGCACGCGCCCACGTAGTTGAGGAAGTCCTCCTGGTCCAGCGCGATCAGTTCGGCCGCGTAGGGGACCTTGCGTCGTCGGGCTTCGGCCAGGGCGGCGTAGAGGATCTGGAGGCGGGCGCCATCCACCGGCCGCCGGAACACGTTCTCCTGCAGGTAGGGCAGCCGTTGCCGCTGGTGAGCCAAGCGGATGATGAACCGCCCCAGGGCGTGCAGGGTGCAGACCTGGACGTCGGCGCAGGAGGGCCACCGGTTCAGGGCAGCCCGGATCTTCTGGTTGGCGTCCCGGTTGAAGGAAGTGGCCAGGATCTGCTCCGCTGGGAAGATGCCCTCCTCCACCAGGCGGGCGATGCGGTGTACCAGGGCTGTGGTCTTGCCCGCGCCGGCCACGGCAAAGACCAGGGCCGGCCCGCCGTCGTGCGCGACGATGGCCTGCTGCTGTTCGGTCAACGGCATGGAGGACAGGAACTTGGGCATCGGCAGGCCCTCTCAGGCGAATATCGGCCGGGAGAATCGCCCGCGCAGGGGGAGTGGCCGGGTCGTCATCTTCCTGGCGCCAGAAGGGCCAGCAGCCCACTGGCCAGGAGGATGGCCACCTGGAGGATGGTGACCCGGGCGAAGCGGGGCCACAGCCGCCGCTGCTCCACGCCCCGGCGGTAGTAGTGCTCCAGGAAGAGGACCAGGATCAGGCCGGCCACGCTGAGCAGGAGGATGGCGGCCCGGTCCACAAAGGCCAGCCGCCAGTAGTCGTCGCTGAAGAGACCGGCCACCCCCATCACCAGGGTGCGCCCGGCGATCAGGGTGGCCAGGGTCAGGGCGAAGGAAACGACCCACAACAGGTAGGCCATGGGTTGGTTCTGGGGGAGTTTCACAGCTGACCACCTTCGGCGGGCTGGCGACCCGACCTGCGTACCTGTTGCACCCGAACCGGGGCCCGCGGCCCTGTCACGCAAGGATGCGTGACCTGCGCCATCATGCGTATCACTTCGCGAGACATTCGCGAGACAATCGGCCTTAGAGGGCGCCGGACAGCTTCAGCTCGCCGGCGAAGTGACAACTGGCGAAGTGGCCCGGCTTGACCTCCCGCAGGGCCGGTTCTTCCCGGGAGCAGATGGGCTCGGCGTAGGGGCAGCGGGGATGGAAGTAGCAGCCGCTGGGCGGGTTGGCCGGGTTGGGCACATCCCCTTCCAGCACGATGCGCTGCCGCTTGCGCCGGGGATCCGGCTTGGGGATGGCCGAGAGCAGGGCTTCCGTGTATGGGTGGAGCGGGTTGCTGAAGAGCTCCTCCGTCTCGGCCATTTCCGCAATTTTGCCCACGTACATGACCGCCACCTTGTCGCAGATGTGCTTGATGACGCTCATGTTGTGGGCAATGAAGAGGTAGGTCAGGTTGAACTGCTCCTGCAGGTCTTCGATCAGGTTGAGCACCTGGGCCTGGACCGAGACGTCCAGGGCGGAGACCGGTTCGTCCAGGACGATGAACTCGGGGTTCAGGGCCAGGGCCCGGGCCAGGCCGATGCGCTGGCGCTGGCCGCCGCTGAAGGCGTGGGGGTAGCGGTTCATGTATTCGGGGCTGAGGCCCACAGAGCGCAGCAACTGGGCCACCCGCTGTTCCAGCTCCCGGCCCCGGGCCACCCGGTTGATGATCAGGGGTTCGCCCACGATGTGTTTCAGGGTCAGCCGGGGGTTCAGGGACGAATAGGGGTCCTGGAACATGATCTGCATTTCCCGGCGGATGGTGCGCATCTCCTCCGGCCCCAGCTGTTCCACGTGGATGGGGCCCTGGGTTCGGTGGTGGAAGATGATCTCGCCGTCGGTGATGTCCAGCAGGCGCATGATGCAGCGGCCGGTGGTGCTCTTCCCACAGCCGCTCTCCCCCACCAGGCCGAAGGTTTCGCCCCGGTTGATGGTGAAGCTGACGCCGTCCACCGCCTTGACATAGCCCACGGTCCGGCGCAGGAAGCCCCGTTTGATGGGGAAGTACATCTTCAGGTTTTTCACCTCCAGCAGGGGGCCGCGCCCGTGTTCCTGCCGGGTTTGGGTCTGTTCCAGCGTGCTTGCATTGGCCATAACTATCGTTCCTCCGTCGCGGGCGTGGGCTCCAGGGTGGCCGGGTCATAGCCGCCGTACAGCAGGCAGCGTACCTCCTGCCGATCCAGGCGAATGGGCGGCGGCTCGATGCGATTGCAGATGCCGGGCATGAACTCGGGGCAGCGGGGGTGGAAGGGGCAGCCCGCCGGCACCACCGACGGATCCGGCACGCTCCCCCGGATCACGGCCAGGCGGGTATGGCTCTGCTCTTCGATGCGGGGGATGGATCGCAGCAGCGCCTGGGTGTAGGGGTGCTTGGGGTCATAGAACGCGGAGTCCACGTCGGTCTTCTCCACCACCTTGCCCAGATACATGACCGCCACGTCGTCGCACATCTCGGCGACCACGCCCAGGTCGTGGGTGATGAAGATGATGCTCATGCCGGTCTCTTCCTGCAGCTCCGCCATCAGCTCCAGGATCTGGGCCTGGGTGGTGACGTCCAGGGCGGTGGTGGGCTCATCGGCGATGAGGAGGGCCGGGTTACAGCTCAGGGCGATGGCGATCATCACCCGCTGGCGCATGCCGCCGCTGAGCTGGTGGGGATAGCTGTCGAAGATGCGGTGGGGCTCCGGGAGCTGGACCCGGGCCAGCGCCTCGATGCCCCGTTCCCGGGCCTCCTTCTTGGAGACCTTCTGGTGCAGGGTGATGGCCTCCAGCAGGTGGTTGCCCACGGTGTAGAGGGGATCCAGGGAGGTCATGGGCTCCTGGAAGATCATGGCGATCTCATTGCCCCGGATGTCCCGCATCTGGCGGCTGCGGGGGTGCAGGTCGGTGATCTTGACCTCCTCCACCTGGCCATCCAGGCCCTCACTGCGGCGGTAGTAGGTGATTTCGCCACTCACGATGCGGCCGGGCCGGGGCACCATGTTGAGGATGCACTGGGCGGTGACGCTCTTGCCACAGCCACTTTCCCCCACGATGCCCAGCACCTTCCCCCGCTCCACGGTGAAGTCCACGCCATCCAGGGCGCGGATGGTGCCGCTTTCGGTCTGGAAATGCACGTGAAGCTGGCTCACGCGTAGGATGATGTCCGAAGTGGTAGGCATATTTCCTGTGCTCATTGGATTTAGATCGCAAAGGGATCGGCGGCATCCCGGAAGCCGTCGCCCACGAAGTTGAAGCAGAGGACGGCGACGATCACAAAGGCGCCCGGGATCATCAGCCACGGGTTCTTCACCACCACGCTCACCGTTTGGGCATCCTGGAGGAGGGTTCCCCAGCTCACCATGGGCGGCTGGATGCCCAGGCCCAGGAAGCTCAGGGCCGTCTCGGCCAGGATCATGCCGGGGATGGCCAGGGTGGCCACCACGATGATGTGGCTGAGGGCGTTGGGCAACATGTGGACCAGGATGATGCGGGTGTGGGAGGCGCCGGCGGCCCGGGCTGCGTTGGTGTAGTCCATCTCCCGGTAGGCCAGCACCTTGGCCCGCACCTGGCGAGCCAGCCCGGTCCAGCCGATGAAGGAGAGGATGATGGAGATGAAGAAGAAGCGGGTGACCGTGGACATGTCGTGGGGCAGCGCGGCAGCCAGCGCGGCCCACAGGGCAATGTCCGGGAAGGACATGAGCAGCTCGATGATGCGCTGCATCACCGTGTCCACGATGCCGCCGAAGTAGCCTGACACGGTGCCCAGGATGGACCCGAAGATGATGGTGAGGGTCACGCCGATGAGCCCCACGCTCAGGGAAACCCGGCCGCCGAAGAGGATGCGGGAGAAGACATCCCGGCCCAGCCGGTCGGTGCCCAGGAGGAAGATGGTGCCCGGCTCATCCACACCGTAGAGGTGGATGTCGGTCTCGAAGAGGCCCAGCAGCTTGTAGGGCTTCCCGTGGACAAAAAAGCGGATTGGGTAGATCTGGCTGGGATCATCTTTATGAACCCAGACCAGGTCGTGGGTGTCCAGCTCCGTCGTGGTGCCGTAGACGAAGGGGCGCAGGTGGAAGTTGCCCTCTTCGTCGAAAAAGCGGAGCCGCTGGGGCGCGCGCAGCACATAATCCTCGTTCACCTTCAGGTGATCGTAGGGGGCGAAAAAGTCGGCGAAGATCACCAGGATGTAGAGGAGGATCAGCAGGATGCTCCCGGCCACGGCCAGGCGGTTGCGCAGAAAGCGCCGCCACATGAGCCGCCAGACCGAAAGCTGGCCGATATCGGCAGCCACATCCTCGGCCGCTTCCAGGGTAGGGGAAGGCGGCAATGTCTCCTCTTCGTAGGGCGTAGAAACCCGTGCCACTTGTTCAGCCATGTTTTTTTCCCTCAACTACTCGTACCGAATGCGCGGGTCGATGATGGCCAGCAGGATATCGGCCAGGAAGTTGCCCAGCACCAGCATGATGGAAAGGAACATCAGGAAGGTGCCGGCCAGGTACATGTCCTGCTGGCGCAGGGCATTGAAGTAGAGCGGGCCGGTGGTGGGCAGGCTGAGGACGATGGAGACCACCAGGGAGCCGGAGATGATGGAGGGCAGGCTCATGCCCAGGAGCATGATGAGGGGGTGAATGGCGTTGCGCACCGCATGTTTCAGGATCACCTTGTATTCGGGGAGCCCCCGGGCCCGGGCCGCCTGGACGTACTGCATGTTCAGGATGTCCAGCAGGTTGCCCCGCATCATGCGCATCAGGCCCGCGGTGCCCGCGGTGCCGACCACCACCACCGGCACCCACAGGTGGCTGAGCATGTCCATCACCTTGGCCAGGCTCCAGGGCGCGTCCACATATTCCCTGGAGAAGAGCCCCCCTACCGACTGGCCGAAGAAGCGCTGGGCAATGACCATCAACGTCAGCGCCAGCATAAAGTTGGGGATGGAGAGCCCCGCCATGCCGATAATGGTGGCGATGTTATCCCCCAGTTTGTATTGGTTGGTGGCTGAATAGATGCCGATGGGAATGGCCACTGCCCACGTAAAAAGCAGGGTGGAGATGGAGATCAGGGCTGTAAAGCCCAGCCGTTCCCAGATCAGGTCTTTGACTTCTCGATTGTATTGGAAGGAACGGCCAAAATCTCCCCGAACAAAACCCGTGGCCCACTTCCAATATTGGACGTAGATGGGCTTGTCCAGGCCGTAGCGACGCTTGATGGCCTCCAGCTCTGCCTCGGCGGTGGAGGTGCCCTGGATCTGCCGCTGCATCTGATACACTTCCAGATAGCTCCCCGGCGGCAGGTTGATGATCACGAAGCCGAGGATGGAGATGAAGACCAGGGTGGTCAGCATGTAGAGAAATCGACGGATGAAATAACCGACCATCGTTCGTATCCCTTCGCTTCAAGGGTGGGCAGGGAGGAGCCCTCCCCGCCCACCGGTTCACAGGGTTACTGCCCGCTCTTGAAATAGAACTGCTCCGGATAGACCGCCCCGAAGTAGGACATGATCCACGGGCCGGTGAAGCCGCCGGTGCCCAACTGCTCCCGGGTGGGCACGTTGCCCACGAAGTCCAGGTAGGCCACGATGGTAGGGATGTTGCCCACGGTGCCGATGAAGAAGGGACCGTCCTCGATGTGGGTGCGGATGATGTCGAAGACCAGCTGCTCCCGCTTCTCGTCGTCCGGCTCGATGCGGGCCTGGTTGTAGGCTTCCCACAGCTTCCAGACGGGGTCATCCTGGGCCGGCTCTTCCCGGGGCGGGTTGCGCTCCAGGGGATCCTTGTCCAGCTCGGTGCCTTCCTTGTCGGTGCCGATCACCTTGTACCAGGCGCCGTAGAGGGGCGCCCAGCGGTCGTTGTCCACCGGGACGACCCAGTTGGGGAAGACCAGGAAGTTGGGACCGTCGCCCACACCCCAGCCGCCGCGCACGTCGATCTCGGAGTTGTCCTGCATGACGGCCAGCTGCTCATCGGGCACCGGGTTGATGCTCACCTGCAGGCCCACATCCTCCCAATTCTCCTTGATGATCTCCAGCACCAGGCTGTGCTCCCGGTTGGCGGCTGCCGTGGCGCTCAGGTCGATGCGCAAGACCAGCTCCTTGCCGTTGGGCAGATCCCGCCAGCCGTCGCCATCCTGGTCCACGGCCCCCGCGGCGTCCAGCAGCTCCCGGGCCTTGTCAGGGTCGTAGGTGACGGCCAGGTCTCGCCACTGGCGGTAGAGCTCCTGGCCCTCGGGGGTGCGGTTGAACTCGATGGCCTTGGGGCTCATGGTGCCGGTGGTCTGCTCACCCGTGCCAAAGTAGACCGTCTTCTGCACCTTCTCCCGGTCGATGGCGTGGGAGAGGGCCAGGCGGAAGTTGCGGTCGTGGTACAAGGCCCGCTTGTCCGGATCCTGGTGGGTCCAGTTCAGGTAGACCATGGAGCCGGTGCCGCCGCCGCCATCCCACAGATCCGTCTTCAGGCCCACGGTCTGCTCTGCATCCCGGAAGATGGAGAGTTCGCTCAGGGGCTGGTCACGGCAGGGCCGGCCACAGAACTCCTGCTCGCCGCCGGTGACCTTGAGCTTAGAGACCTCCAGGCTTTCGATGTAGGTCACGTCCACCCGGTCGATGTAGGGGAGCTGGTTGCCGGCGGTGTCCACCGCGTAGTAGTAGGGGTTGCGCTCCAGGATGAGCCGGCTGCCCGGTTCATACTGGACGGGCATCCAGGGGTTGAGCACCGGCGCCTCGGGGTTGACCCGCCAGTCCAGCTTCTCATCCATCACCTCGAAGGTGGTGTACTCGCTGTTGTACTTGGGGTGGAACTGGGAGACGTAGTGCTTGGGCACGAAGAGCTTCTCGTTGGCCGGGATGAGCCCGTTGGGCCACATGGCCAGGCGGTCGATGAAGAGGGGGGAGGGCGCGGCGAAGGTGAACTTCAGGGTGTAGTCGTCGATCTTGGTCACCTGGGCCATCTTGCCGCCGGAGATCAGATAATCGGGCGGTACATCCGGGTGGTCCGGGTTGAGGACCATGTCCTCCCACCAGAAGAGGAAGTCGTCCACGGTGAAGGGTTCGCCGTCGGACCACTTGGTGCCCTCCCGGAAGTAGAGGGTCCACTCGGTCTTGTCCTCATTGGAATCCCAGCCCTTGGCCAGGCCGGGGCGCTTGTCCAGGCCATCCCGCACCCAGTGGACCGGGGAGTAGGCGTACATGGCCATGACCAGGTGATTGCCGTTGGTGGAGGTGTCGAAGCGGTGCCAGGTGCCGCCGTACTGGCCGATTTCGCCGTAGGGCTCGATGACCAGGGGCTCGGCGGGGATGCGCTCGCTGAGGGGGGGGAGTTCGCCGGCCAGGACCTTTTCGTGGAGCATGGGGGCTTCGTGGACGGCTTCGCCCTCGGCGGGGGCGGTGGCCTGGGCCTGTTCAGCCGGCGCGGCCTCTTGGGCGGTGCCGGCCTGTTGGGCCGGGGCGGCCTCTTCTGCAGGTGGGGCTTCGGCGCCGCCGCCACAGGCGGCCAACACCAGCGTCAGGATCAGGGCGATAACCAGGAGCCTTGCGGCTCGACCACTCTCCGTCATGTAAACTTCCTCCTTTGCTCTGGTTGGTGAAAGGGAGATGGGGGCTGCATCATCTGGGCCGGCATCTGGGGATGCCGACCCCGCGTTGAAGCCGTGAACGATTGGGGGCGTTTGCGGTTTTGCGATGGTTGTCCATTGGCGGAGGGCGCATCCTTAGATGCAGTGCTGTCTCAAACACGGTCGGCATGCAGGTGTAGATAAGGGATGGAGATGGCCAGCTCTCTGCCGGCCATCTCCAAATGCCTCGCTTCGGTTGGTCCTGCGAGCCCACCAGGGAAGGGGCAGGCCGGTCCCGGTGGGGGCTCAGCCTGCCCGCTTACCCGGCCTGTTACTGGTTCTTGAAGTAGAACTGCTCGGGGAAGACCGCGCCGAAGTAGACCATGATCCACGGATTGGTGAAGCCGCCCGTGCCCAACTGCTCCCGGGTGGGGACATTGCCCACGAAGTCCAGGTAGGCCACGATGGTAGGGATGTTGGAGACGGTGCCGATGAAGAAGGGACCTTCTTCAATGTGGGTGCGGATGATGTCGAAGACCAGCTGCTCCCGCTTCTCGTCGTCCGGCTCCACCCGAGCCTGGTCGTACAGGTTCCAGAGGCGGACCACCGGATCATCCGGATCGGGCTCTTCCCGGGGCGGGTTGCGCTCCAGGGGATCCTTGTCCAGCTCGGTGCCTTCCTTGTCGGTGCCCAGGGTGCTGTACCAGGCGCCGTAGAGGGGCGCCCAGCGGTCGTTGCCGATGGGCACGACCCAGTTGGGGAAGACCAGGAAGTTGGGGCCGTCGCCCACTTCCCAGGCGCCGCGGATGTCGATCTCGGAGTTGTCCTGCATGACGCTCAATTGCTCACCGGGCACCGGGTTGATGCTGGTCTTGAGGCCCACGGCCTCCCAGTTCTCCTTGATGATCTGATCCACCAGCACATGCTCATCGGAAGCGGTGGCGCTGATGTCGATGCGCAGGTTCAGGGGCTTGCCGCTGGGCAGATCCCGCCAGCCGTCGCCATCCTGATCCACCACGCCGGCCTCATCCAGGAGGGCCATGGCCTTCTCCGGGTTGTATTCCACGGCCAGGTCTCGCCACTGGCGGTAGAGCTCCTGGCCCTCGGGGGTGCGGTTGAACTCGATGGCCTTGGGGCTCATGGTGCCGGTGGTCTGCTCACCCGTGCCAAAGTAGACCACCTTCTGGATCTGGGGCCGGTCGATGGCATGGGAGAGGGCCAGGCGGAAGTTGCGGTTGCGGTAGACTTCCCGCTTCTCCGGGTCCTGGTGGGTCCAGTTGGGGTAGACCAGGGAACCGGTGCCGGAGCCACCGTCCCAGAGGACGGTCTTCAGGCCCACGGTCTGCTCTGCATCCCGGAAGACGGAGAGCTCGCTCAGAGGCTGATACTTGCACGGCCGGCCGCAGAACTCCTGCTCGCCGCCGATGACCTTGAGCTTGGAGACCTCCAGATCCTCCACGTAGGTCACATCCACCCGGTCGATGTAGGGGAGCTGGTTGCCGGCGGTGTCCACCGCGTAGTAGTAGGGGTTGCGCTCCAGGATGAGCCGGCTGCCCGGTTCATACTGGACGGGCATCCAGGGGTTGAGCACCGGCGTCTCGGGGTTGACCCGCCAGTCCAGCTTCTCATCCATCACCTCGAAGGTGGTGTACTCGCTGTTGTACTTGGGGTGGAACTGGGAGACGTAGTGCTTGGGCACGAAGAGCTTCTCGCTGGCCGGCACCATGCCGTTGGGCCACATGGCCAGGCGGTCGATGAAGAGGGGGGAGGGCGCGGCGAAGGTGAACTTCAGGGTGTAGTCGTCCACCTTCGAGATCTGGGCTACCTTGCCGCCGGAGATCAAGTAGTCTGGAGGGCTGTCCGGGTGGTCCGGGTTGAGGACCATGTCCTCCCACCAGAAGAGGAAGTCGTCCACGGTGAAGGGTTCGCCGTCGGACCACTTGGTGCCCTCCCGGAAGTAGAGGGTCCACTCGGTCTTGTCCTCGTTGAAGTCCCAACCCTTGGCCAGGCCGGGGCGCTTGTCCAGGCCATCCCGCAGCCAGTGGACCGGGGAGTAGCCATACATGGCCATGGTCAGGTGGTCGCCATTGGTGGAGGTGTCGAAGCGGTGCCAGGTGCCGCCGTACTGGCCGATTTCGCCGAAGGGTTCAATGACCAGGGGCTCGGCGGGGATGCGCTCGCTGAGGGGGGGGAGTTCGCCGGCCAGGACCTTTTCGTGGAGCATGGGGGCTTCGTGGACGGCTTCGCCCTCGGCAGGGGCGGTGGCCTGGGCCTGTTCAGCCGGCGCGGCTTCCTGCGCGGCGGGTGGCGCCTCGGCCGCGGGCTGTTCTGCAGCGCCACCGGCGCAGGCGGCCAACACCAGCACCAGGGCTGAGCAGATGGCCAGCAGGAGGTATCTTCTCCAGTGGTTCATGAATACTTCACTCCTTTCCTCTTCTTCTTTTGGTCATCCAATGGATTGAGGGTTCATCAGGCAGAAAAACGGCTCTCGCTACGATCCAGGGCCGCGGAGGAGGTCGATAGGTCAAACAGCCACGGCCAACGGGCAACTTGGGGACTCCCAGGCACGGGGTCAGGGTCAAGCTCCTGGTGGTCGCCTGGCTTCTGGGCCTGGCCCAGGAAGCGGGTGCGCAGACGTGTTCTCAGGAAAATTCACAACCTGGACCTCTGACGGCTATCCGTAGTGGGAATCGTGATGTTCGACTGGCGGCCCGGATGGGCTCGGCGCTGATGATCGATGTGCCCGCGGAGGATGTTCACCAGGGCAGCGGTGAACGTGTAATCAGATTGCTTCCGGCTCCAGATGTCACCTGGATGTGGGGGAACCCATCTGCAGTATAGCATAGGGCCATCCAGTTGCCAAAACGGGTTTTGGCGCCGGGGGCGTGCCTCCGTTGGGGGTTCCTGGAATGGACGACGCCTTTGGGCGCCTGCCTGGCCAGGGTAACCGCTGTCGGTTTGTGACGCTTTAAGGGCAGGTAAACGGTCTGTAAACCTTCCCGGACGGTAGATGGTAGATGGTAGATGGTAGACGGTAGATGGTAGTCAGTAGGCGGTAGGCGGTGGCCGTGTCGCCAGATCCAGGCGGGATTGTCGTGTTTCCACTTCTCGGCTGGCGCCATCGGGCGGGTTCAAAACCCGCCCCTACAGGCATGGGTGCCCCGTCGTAGGCGCAGCTCACAGCTGCGCAGCCGTTGCCGTTCCTTCACCCGCCAGGATCTGGCGCCATCGGGCGGTTTCTAACCGCACCTGCGGCCAGGGCCGCCATCCGCGCGGATGGGGCGACCCGGCCGGTCGCCCCATCGGTTTGGAAATTTCAGGCGCTTTCCACCATGCGGCGCAGGGTCTGGCCGTTTTCTTTCCACCACTGGTAAAGAATGAAGAGGTCGGTGTTCATGCAGAAGTGGCGCACCCCCATTTCCAGGTAGTATTCGGCCTGGGCCGGTGTAGCAATTTCGGCCCGGGGGGGGATGCCTCGCTTGATGGCCGTTTCGAATACGTAGCGCTCGATTTCCCGGATTTCGTCGGACTGGCGTTGGCCGGCCTTGCCCACGCTCATGCTGTAGTCGGAGCCGCCCCACTGGATCATGTCCAGCCCGGGCAGGGCCAGGATCTCCTCCAGTTGCTCCACGGCGCCCTTCTTTTCAATCATCAGCACCACCACCACATCCCGCAGGGCCTGGACATAATCGGGGCTGCCGCCGTAGCCCATGTAGGTGTGGCGGCGGGTGCCCACGCCGAAGCTGCCGCCATCTTCGGGCGTATCCGGCCGCACCGAGAGGATGCACTCGCGCGCCTCTTCCACGTTGTGGCAATCGGCGAAGAG
Source organism: Litorilinea aerophila (assembly GCF_006569185.2). Lineage (NCBI taxonomy): Bacteria > Bacillati > Chloroflexota > Caldilineae > Caldilineales > Caldilineaceae > Litorilinea > Litorilinea aerophila. The sequence continues at coordinate 57,534 of NZ_VIGC02000007.1, forward strand.
GACGCTGCCGAAGCCGGAGCCGACGGCCCGCTGGGCCAGGAAGCGGTGGGGCTCGTAGTCCACCTTGATCATCATGCCCAGGTCGTAGAGTTCGGCAGCGCGGCACATGTTGTCCAGGTCATAGAGGTCGAAGGGGACGTATTCGGCCACAAATTCCACGTAGTCGAACATTCCCGTGTGGCCGATGGCTTCGATGACGGAGGGCCAGGTGCTGTGGATGTGGGTGGCGATGGTGGGCTGGTTGTTATTCAGAAGTTCACGAAGTTTGTTTTTGCGCATGGCAGTTGTCCCTTCGGGATTGCTGTTCAGCGGTTGATGGAGATGAGGTATAATGGGGCCAGAACCGCCTCGGAAAAATCTGGGGTTCATTGTATGTGTGCTATTCTTGCCGCGCAAATTCCACACAGGGTAAGGTCTGTCTCAGATACGGGGCAATTTCCCGGCAGTGGTCACACGTCGCTCGTTGGCTGGCAGCTGCCAAGGTTCGGCCACACGGCGCGTCAGCCGTGTTGATTTTCGCTACGCGAGGAGTTCCTATTCATAGATATCGTTCTATACCCTGGGCTGGATGGCTAAGCCGAGCTCGAGGTTAATGCGACCAATACGGCCATTGCGTTGAGCAGCGGCGTCGTACCGGTTTTGAGCACGCCAGCGCTGGTCGCTCTGGTGGAACAGGCGTGGCAGTCAACGCGTTGACGTCCCAACTGGCGCCAGATGTCACGTTGGTTGGCGTCCACGTGTAGATTAGGTAAGCATGTGGCTGCCACGCCAGTGAGTCTGACGGTGCGGGCCCAGGCGACCCTCACCCAGGTGGAAGGTCGGATGTTGACCTTTCAAGTCATGGCGCATGGCGATGTCGAGCAGGTCGCCCAGGGAAATCACCGTCGTGTCCAGGTCCAGACCACCCGACTCGTGCAGAAAGCCATAACGAAACAGACGACATCGTCGCATCGAACGCGCTCTGGCCGCTGGCAAATCGCCGGGTATCTTTATCGGGCGGAAGCGGACGGAGTTTTGGGGTATTCCTGATACGAGTAGCTCGCGAGGGAAATATGGCCGCAAACCGCGATAATAAATTGATGCGTGAGGTTCGCGATGCCTTAACCCACCTATACGATTACGCCTACCTGGAAACCCATCCCCTGGCGGCGCGGCTGGTCGCCAGGAGCATGGCGGGAGGGCGCACTCGCGCGCAGGAAACGCGACGCATTCTGTTGGATGCCATTGAACTGCTCAATCCCGGCGACAATATTCCCTGGCGTGCGCCGCAACGCCGCGCCTACACGATTCTATTTGGGCTCTACGTTGAAGGACAGGATGCGCAGACCCTCGCTAATGCTTTGGGGATTGGCGGCCGTCAACTCCGCCGCGATCGGGCGAGTGCCCTCGCCGCCCTAGCCAATATCCTGCGCGATCGCTATCTGGCTGCACCGGCCACCGGGACCGCCTCCGCCGGCGCGGAGAGCCTCGACGCCGAGAGCCAGCGGCTGGCCCAGCAGCGGGAATCCATCAATGTAGCCCGATTTATCGCCAGGTTACTTCCAATCCTGGAAGAACTGGCCCGTGGCCGACAGGTCCAGCTGGCCTCCCGGATCGCACCACGATTCCCGGTCCTCCAGTTGAACGCCACGCTGCTACGCCAGATTCTCCTCAGCCTCGCCAGCCAGATCATCGTCCATCATCCCGTGACATCACTGACTTTCGTTGCGCGTCAGCAAGGAGACATCCCGCGCATCGGCCTTGTTCCTGGCTACCGGTCCCATGTATCCCTGTCGGCGGCGAAGGTGGCCGCTGGACTTCCGGAGCTGGAATCGGTGCAGACTATGATAGCCGCTGCCGGCGGTCAACTGCGTTGCGAGGCATCTGTACTTTGGGTGGTGCTGCCGCGTCCGCCGCGGCGTACCGTCCTGGTGGTAGACGATAAGCCGGAACTGTTTGAACTGTTCAAACGCTATCTGGCGGACCAGCCCTATCAGCTTCTCCATGCCGCGGGTGTAGATCAGGCGCTTTCATTGGTGCGCTCCGGGGCTCCGGATATCGTTGTGCTGGATCTGATGATGCCCGACCGTGATGGGTGGGAATTTTTGCAGGCCATGCGCCAGGATCCAGTACACGAGCACCTGCCGGTGATTATCTGTAGCGTGTTGCACGAACCGGAGCTGGCCTTCTCCCTGGGTGCCCAACTGGTGCTCAAGAAGCCGGTCGGGGCGTCTGATTTGCTGCGCGCATTGAAGGCAGTGGCGCCGCCGGCTTAGGTGGTGGCAACGCGTCCAGCAGCGCCTGAAGACAACGCAGCAGCTCACTCATCCTGAAGCCCTGCGGGTAGTCCACTCGCAGGGTCGATGGTTGGGCCCATTGAAGAATGTCTTCGCTGGGTAAATCGTGGGCTGTGATCATGACCACCGGCACGCTACACAAGCGCGCGTTCTCGCGCATGAAGCGGAGCACATCTAACCCGTTTACCCCCGGCATCAAGAAATCCAGCAAGACCAGATCGGGGATGCATGCCTGCATACGCGCCAGCCCTTCTTCGCCGCCACAGGCGATATCGATGGTGTAGGCTTGGGGGGCCGCGCGCACAATGCGCGCCAGCAATTCGCATAGGTGTACGTCATCGTCCACGATTAAGATATGGTGCACCTTCTCCTGGTATTCGGCCAGTAACTCCAGCAGCTGATCCCGGGCGATCGGTTTGATCAGGTAGTGGTCCACACCTAGGGCCCTGGCCAGGTGGTGGGCATCGGGCAGGGGACACGAGATGACAGGTACCGATGGGGGGGCGGTGTTTTTTGTGTCCTCATGCACCGGTGCGGGCATGTGGTTATTGGTGATAATGGCATGGGGCAAATACGAGGCCACGGCCTCTTCAAGGGTCTCTGGAGCGATTGCCTTGACCTGGTATCCCTGAAGATGGCGTTTGAGAAAGTTGGCCACCATGGGTTCTGCGGAGGTGATCAGGAGTAGCGGTCCGTGGCGTGCCTCCTGTTGGGAGGTAGGCGCCAATGGCTGGTGGGCATGGCGAACCACTTGGGGATGGGGCGGCGTCCTGGGCAGGGTGAAAACAAAGCGACTGCCGTGCCCTAATTCACTCTCCACCCACATCTGCCCGCCGTGCAACTCGACGAAGCGACGGCTGAGCGCCAGGCCCAGGCCGGTGCCGTCGAAGCGCTTGGTCAGTGCTGCATCAATCTGGTAAAACTCTTCAAACACCCGGTTTAAGTTCTCGGCTGGAATACCTGGCCCGGTATCGGTGACACTGACCTGCAGTTCACCGTCCTTCTGTTCGACGTGGACGGTCACACTGCCCGTTTCAGTAAAACGTATGGCATTGCTGAGCAAATTGAGCAGCACCTGGCGAATGCGCAGGCGATCCAGCAGGAGGGGAGGCAGATCCGCCGGTACTGCCACACGCATGTGAAGCCCCTTCTGGCGGGCCAGCGGTTCGAGCATGTCCGTCGTCTCGGCGATGATATCGGCCAGCGCCGTCCGTTCGACGAACAGGGGCAGATGTTGGGCGTCGATTTTGGAGAGATCTAGCACATCATCGATCAGGTTTTTCAGATGCTGGGCGCTGCGATAGATACGGTTGATGTCGCCCATAAAGGCGCGAGGGACCGAGCGCACACCATAGGATTCTGGCGACAGCACAATCGCCTCGCTAAAGCCGATGATAATGTTCAGTGGTGTGCGTAGCTCGTGGCTGACATTGGCAACGAACTGTTGTTTGGCCCGGCGCGCTTCTTCAGCGGCATTCCGGGCGTGGGCCAGCTGCACGCTAAAGCGTTCTAAACGATAGTAGGCGCTGTCCAACTCTTTAAGAGCCTGGGCCAGCTCCCCGCGATGGCGGCGGGCTTCTTCAGTAGAGACCTGGGCCTGGCAAAAGCTGTTCCAGGACCATGCCAACGCCACCAGGAGGTTACGATTGGACAGCCACGCCACCAGAGTAGTTAACCAGAGGGTTCCAAGGGGAACAAGCAGGTGGCTGGACAGAAGCTCACGTTTGGTCACTGCGTTCCAGGTAAGCAGGCTAATGGCCAGTGCCACGCCGAGGGTCGAGCGCGGGCCTAGTAAATTCATGCTGAGCAAAACGATCATCAAGGCCAGGGCCATTTCGATGGTGGTTGTGCCATGGAACCAGAGTAACAATCCGGTTGCTACGACCAGTCCGCCCATGTATAGATATATGGCCACTTGTAGATGGCGCCGGTGTAGAAACTGGGCCGCCAACGCACATGCCACAACCCAGCCCGTCACCCATGCAACCCAGCCCGGCTGGAGGCCATTGACACGATTGACCAGGAGAAAAGCATAGAAGGCTAGCCCGGCCGTCGGCCATGGCAGCCACTCGAAAAGATGGCGACGCAGATCGGCCAACATGCCCTGTACGTCTTTCGGCATATCCTCCGCGCGATTGACAGTGTTCATCGTCCTGATCTCCTGGTAAAATGTCCAAACTGTGTCCAAACCATGTCCAAAGGGAGGTTGTGTTCGCCTGGAGCCAATGTTACACTGGAAAAAATGCTGCATCACGATGCCAACGCTAGGCAGAAATCATCCACGTCGCACGCTGGCTGCTATTGTTACAAGGTTTCTGGTGGGATTTGCCACGCTTCCTAAGGCAGCCAATTTCGCGCCCATATATCTATCATACATATATGTAGTTATATACTCTTGCATCTTGTTCGCCTGTGACGTCCCAGGACGTCACAGGCTAGCGGCTAGTCCCTGCCTGATGTAGACCGATTTGTTCCCTCAGCTCTACTTTGCGTTATGTGAAGTGGATTTGTGTCCAAATCTATCTAAAGGAGGAAGCTCCCCATGATCCATCAAGCCCGTTTTACAGTATGGCTCGTCCTGGCAGCGTTGGTGTTATTGCTGCTGGGCAGCTGTGCGCCGGCTACGCCGACCCAGCCAGCGGCCAGTTATGGCGGCGAGGGTGCAGCTCCAGCCCAGGCTAGTGGTCAGTTGACGCTGCGCTTCTACACGTCCAGCGGCGACCATGCCACCAAAGCCAATGAGTTGATGATCAACAAGTTCCGAGAGACTCACCCTGATTTCACCGTGGAAGTCGAGTATGGGGCCAGCGACTATGCCGACAAGGTATTCACCATGGCCGCGGCCGGCAATCTGCCTGACATTCTTTACACAGCCGATATCTATACTGCTCCCTTTGTGGATGCCGGCGTTTTGCTGGATATGCAGCCCTTTGCCGATGCCGATAGCGAGGTAAATATCGACGATGTCTATGAAAGTATTCTGGGCCTGGGACGGGTCGAGGGCAACCCCGGTCTCTACATGATTCCCGTCTCGCTGGACAATGTGCAGGTCTATTATAACAAGACTATCTGGGAAGAGGCCGGCGCGCCCCTGCCGACCCCCGATTGGTCGTGGGACGATCTGATCGCCGACTGTAAAATCATTCAGGAAGCGAAACCAGACATCTATTGTATAGGGATCGGCGGTTCCAACGGCGGTGGCGGTTTCAATTGGTGGGCCTATGTGGTGCCCTGGATCCGGGGCTACGGCGGCGATGTGTTGAGCGCCGATGGTACCAGGTCAACCTTGAGCACGCCCGAAGCCATGGCTGGCCTGCAAGCCTACGCCAATCTGTGGGTTGTGCACAACGTCGCCATTCCGTTGGGCAACGATCTGGGCGGTAATTGTTTCATCAACCAAAAATGTGCCACCTGGCTCAGCATTCCCATCTTTGCCGGGATCTTCCGCGATAGCATTGAACCCGGCGCCTTTGAGTGGGACGTTCAGGTGATTCCCAGCCATCCCAAGGGTCGATTCACCGGCATGGGTACCTTCGGCTATGCGGTCAGCGCCAATACCCAGCATCCCCAAGAGGCGTGGGATTTCGTCAAGACGTTGATCACCAGGGAAGGTCAAGAAGAGCTGGGCCGCACCTATCGGGCCATGCCGCTGCTCAAATCCATGGCGGATAGCTCTCTTTTCGATGAACTGGAGCCCCCGCCGGCCAACTACCGGGCTTTCATCGACGGCCAGGCGTATGGCATCTTACCCCGCACCTACCCGGTTGAATGTGGCAGCCTTTATACAGGACAGGTCAACGCGGCCATGATGGCGGCACTGGAAACCATCATCCGTGGCGAAGGCACCGCCGAGACGGTCTTCCCCGGTGTCGATGCTGAGATCCAGGCCTGTCTGGATCGGGCTCTAGCGAAGTAGCTGGCGCCAGGGGTATGGAGTTAGCTCCTCCTTTCCCCGTTACTTATTCGAGTCGGGACCTGTCACTGTGCAATAACGGGGCGGTGTGGCTACACAGGCCACACCGCCGCCGGCCGTCTGGCACCCTCACCCAGGTTCCTGCTGATGAGCCACACATGGCTGAAGATGGGAGGGAGATATCTGGTGAAATTTTTGCCGCACAAATCTTATCCCATGATAAGGGGAAGTGTAAATGATAGAGGAGGCGGGAAAGGTGCAGTCAGAGACTAGAAAGTTCCTGATGTCATGGCGGCAACATAGACGACATAATCGTCTCTATTGGCGCGATACCATCGAAGGCTACCTCTTCATCATGCCGGTGGTCTTGGGCCTTTTGATCTGGACATTCGGCCCGATGATTGCATCCTTGTATCTGAGCTTGACCGACTATCCGTTGCTCAAATCGCCGGAATTTATCGGCTTTCGCAACTATGTTGATATGTTTACCGCGCCCTATTTACGGGTGTTACAGTCGCTCTGGATCACGCTGCTCTACGCGGCCATGTCGTTGCCCTTGACCCTGGTTGCCAGCTTGGCGACGGCCTTGCTCCTCAACCAGCGGCTGCGCGGCATTCGCTTTTTCCGTACTGCCCTCTACATGCCCACCATTGTCCCTGGCATTGCCATGGTCTTCATTTGGGGCTGGCTGCTCAATCCTGAATTTGGGCTGGTGAACGCCACCTTGCAATCGTTGGGACTGCCGACCTATCGCTGGCTGGCGGAACCCAATACGGCGCTGATCTCGCTGGCGGTGCTCAACTTGTGGAGTATTGGGCCGGCGATGGTCATCTTTCTGGCAGGTCTGCAGGGCATCTCCCAGGAACTATACGATGCGGCCAAGATCGACGGTGCCGGTGAATGGCGTGAATTCTGGAATATTACCATTCCCATGTTGTCGCCCACCATCTTTTTTAACTTGGTGACAGGGTTGATCTTTACGTTTCAGTATTTTTTGCCGCCTTTCGTACTCACCAAAGGTGGCCCACTTTTCTCCACCTATGTGTACAATCTGAACCTCTATGAAAAGGCATTTAAGTGGCTGCAGATGGGGTTGGCCGCGGCCATGGCCTGGCTGATGTTTACCATCATTCTCGCCCTGACTTTGGTTCTTTTCCGTGGTTCAGATGCCCTTGTGTATTACGAGGTAAAGCAATGACCCGGTCACTCAAATCCACGCGCCAGGTGGGCTCTGGTCAAATCAGCCTGGGCGTGGGACGCAAAGAGCTGCGTGCTGGCTTCTTGTACCTGCTTCTGATTGTGATCGCATTGATCTCCCTGGTCCCCTTATGGTGGATGGTTTCGACCTCCCTCAAGACCAAGCCAGAAGTCTACATTTTTCCGCCTCTACTTTGGCCGAAAGTGGCCCAGTGGCATAACTATCTGGACGCCTGGTACTATCCGAACATGAAATTTACCCGGTGGACCTTGAACACACTCTTTATCACAGTGACGGTGTTGGCTGGAGTCTTGACCACCTCGTCCCTATGTGCCTATGGTTTCGCTCGTATTCGTTTCCCGGGTCGGAATTTCTGGTTTATCCTGACACTCTCATCGGTGATGTTGCCGCCCCAGGTGACGTTGATCCCGTTGTATATCCTCTTCTACCGGATCGGCTGGCTAGATACCTTTTTGCCGTTGACGGTACCGGCCTGGTTCGGTGGTGGCGCCATCAATATTTTCCTGATTCGCCAGTTTTTCCTGGGCATTCCCATCGAGTTGGAAGACGCTGCCCGCATCGACGGCGCCAATCGGCTGCAGATCTGGTGGTACATTTTCTTACCGCTGTCGTTACCAGCTTTGACCACTGTGGCGATCTTTACCTTCCAACGGACGTGGGATGATTTCTACGGTCCTCTGATCTACCTGTCGTCCGCGGACAACTATACCCTGGCGTTGGGGATGAATCTGTTTCGGGGCAACTACACGGAAGAGACGCATTACATGATGGCCATTGCTTTCCTGATGACGATTCCCATGATCCTGCTTTTCTTCTTTGCCCAGCGCTACTATATCCGGGGCGTGGTATTGAGCGGCATGAAAGGATAGGAGGCCGAATCAGCCATTTGGGTGCGTTCCAAATTTTGGGGGAAAGCGGGCGCAGCACGCTGCGTCCGTCGGAGGGCCGACACCGGGGACCCTGGTGCCCCCGAGGCTGTAGGGCCCGTTTCCATCCGGGACCGCATTCGCGCGGTATGGAAACCGCACCTATCGGCCAAAAATCTGGGACACATCCTTTTTTTTGTTTGACAAACAAATCTCCTCCTGTTATAGTCTGGCGTATCATCGGTCATATCCACGCTGCTGTACTCGATTACACCGGCTCTGCTTCTCCCCTTTTTGACAAATCGGGTATGCGTGTTGAACACACTCAACCTGATTGATCTGTCAGACGGCGAGTCGGATAACAACGCCGACGTCGTTCAAGTCTTGCGTACGGTTTTGTAGAAGGCCGCATCCCCCCTGTCCATGGTTCTCATGGGATGTGAAACCTCTGAACAAATCGAATTCGCCCGTTGAGATTTGACTCTACGAACCGTTCTCTACGGCCTCAATGGCGTGGAAAACGGAGGATTCGGTTCGAGCTGAAGCGCGTATTGGTAAGGCAAGTGTCTGGTTGTTGACGGGCGATCGTCCGCGCGAAAGCCGGCAAGATGCCCATCATTCGATCATTTTTAGGAGGAAAAGATCATGAAGATGCTTGACAGGAAGCTCAGCCGGCGGCGATTTCTCGCGATCTCAGCGGCCAGCACGGGGGCCATCCTGGCCGCAGCCTGTGCACCAGCACAGGCACCATCTGCTGGCAGCGGAGAAGTTTCTGCACCGGCCAATGCCACTCAGACGGTCATCTACTGGGATTGGTGGGGACCGACCGGGAGTGCAGCCAATCAGGCGCTTTTTGAAAGGCTGCCCAATGCTCTCCAGGAACATCGTGCAGATCTAGAGCTCGACTACCAGAATGTGCCCTTTGGGGAATATTTCCGTAAATTTTTAGCCGCTCACGCAGCCGGGGATGTGCCCGACGTGATGCATTGTTCCGTCTATTGGGCACGGGACTTTTTTGACAGAGGTGCAATCCTTGATTTGATGCCGTTTATTGAAGTAACGCCAGATCTGGCACCTGAACAATTTATCCCCGGTTCATTGTTGCAGGCGACCAAGGGACCGGCTCAGTATGGCGTCCCCGGTGAAGGCCCCGACAGTAATCAGATTTTCTTCAACCTGGATCTCTTCGAAGAAGCGGGTGTAACCACCGATGCCGACGAGATCGCCACCTGGGACTGGAACGATTTCACAGATGCGGCTAAGGAACTCACCAAGATGGATGGTGATGAAGTAGTCCAGTCTGGTTTCTTAGTGGCAACTCCCACGGCGCAGACGTTGAGTGTCTGGGCCAGCTGCCATGGTGTCGACTTTTACAGCAAAAACGCCGATGGAATTGAGAACGGCGTTGGTTTCAATGAGAAGAATGCAGCGGTGAATGGGCTTCACTGGTTCCTGGACATGCTTTATGAATCCAGGGTTTCCCAGCCCATCGCTCCGGAACGACAGGATTGGAATCAATTTATGCAGGGCACGACGGCCATGGCCCAGTCAGGTCCCTGGAATTATGGCCGGCTACGTGCGGATGTCCCTGAATTGAATTGGTCCACCATGTTATGGCCTGCCGCTCCGGTAGACGGCGGGCATGCTGGAACTGCGGTGTGGAATAACATGCTGGTCATCCCCGCCAAAGCCAAGAGTCAGGAGGCAGGTTGGGGATTCTTGGAGTTCTGGTGTGGGCTTGATTGGATGTTGGAGCGCCTGGCCATTGGTGACTGGATGGCACCTCGTAAAGATTTCTACGAGACAGCAGAGTACAAAGCCAAGTTGGAGGAATTGCCCATTTTAGCCATGGTGCCTAAGGCGTCAGCTGTCGGTACGCCTCTTGTATATATTCAGCAGAGTGCATTGGACGCCGAGATTCAGCCTGTGTTAGAGGCTGTGATTCTGCGCCAGCGAGAACCGGAAGAAGCTGTACAGGAGCTGGTGGATAAGGGGAATGAGATTTTGGCCAAGGCTGGATATGCATAAGCGAGTTTCCCTCTCCCCGCATCCTGCAGGCTGGGCTCGCCATATTGTAATTGTACGAAATATTGCACGGAAAAGCTGGGCAGGGTGGGGGATCAGCGAGGTGAACATCGTGGAAGTCGACGATTTCAGGTGATGAAAAAGGCGTGTGGCACGCTCTTCCATCTGAAGTAGGAGATACGGGCGTGCCGCATGCCAAGATCAAGATGTAGCGTAGGAGTATGGCGCGTGGCTACCCTGACACGAGAAGTAAAGGCTACACCAGAACAGAAAGCTCGACGGCGGCGGATCTTCTGGAAGCGGTTGCGCAAAACTTGGCCCGGTTATCTATTCGTTAGCCCCGCCGTGTTACTCATTTCGATTTTCTCGTACATTTCCATTGCCTTCTCTCTATATATTTCTTTTTTTGAATATGACATCATAACCGAGAATCGCCCTTTTGTTGGATTGGAGAACTATGTCCGGGCGGTCGGCGACAGCCTGGTGCGCATTGGGTTTCGCAACACGTTGGTTTACGTCGTCGTGATCGTGCCGGCCATCACAGGTATTTCGCTAATATTGGCGGTTTTAGGAAATCAGGTCCGTCAGGGCAGGGCTATCTTTCGAACAATTTTCTTTATTCCCACCATTACCCCGGTGGTCGTCACATCCATGCTATGGGTATGGCTCTACGAGCCCAATGGTGGGGTCAATCAGCTCCTCAAGATGGTGGGAATCAAGGGCCCCAACTGGCTGTTTGATCCGCTGACGGCCTTGCCCGCGATCATCATCATGACAGTCTGGGGGGCAGTTGGCTATTATATGATCATTTTCTTGGCCGGCCTGGCCGAGATCCCTCAGGTCTACTATGAAGCAGCCAAGGTGGACGGCGCCACCTCCTGGCATACTTTCTGGCATATTACTATTCCTCTGCTGCGCAATTCTATGATCTTTGTCGTGGTAACCCTGACCATTGCTGCATTCCAGGTCTTTACCCAGGTCTATATCATGACTCGGGGTGGGCCGATGAACGCGACGCAAACTGTGCAGATGGTGGTCTATCGCTATGCCTTCGCCGACTTTGAAATGGGTTATGCTGCCGCCATTTCCTGGCTGCTTTTTGGTGTGATCTTCTTCTTCTCTGCGCTGCAGCTGAAACTTTTTATCTCACGCGAACTGTACTAACACTGGAATACGCATCCCTGGCCCTTGGGAAAATCGTCTCGCCCACAGTAGGGGCGATACGTGGTATCGAGTACCACCCGCTTGAACTGATTCACTCCAATACGAAGCTGGCTACCATGGAACGAGCAATGACTTCTGAACTTTCATCCAGCTCAAAAAGCCGAGCTGGCGCCTGGATCGCCCGGAGGAGCTTCTTATTGCTGATTTATCTGCTCTTGGTAATATTGGCGTTCAGCATGATCTTCCCCTATTTATGGATGCTGGCCAATTCATTTAAGAGTCGTACGGATTTTTTCACCAATCCATACTCCCTGATTCCCATGCCACCCACGTTGAGCACTTATCAGGATGCATTGAATATTGGCCGTATGAATGTGTATATGGTCAACAGTTTGTTGTATGCCGGTACAGTGCTGTTGGTTCAGCTCTTTATTAACTCCTTAGCTGCCTACGCCTTCGCACGGGTTGACTTTCCAGGTCGGGAGGCGCTTTTCCTCGCTGTATTGGCGACCCTGATGTTGCCAGGATCGGTAACGTTGATTCCAACCTTTTTGATCGCTCACGCTTTAGGGCTAACCAACACTTTCTGGGGGGTGGTCATACCAGGATTTGCTTCTGCTTTTGGTATCTTCTTGTTGCGTCAATTTTTCTTAAATATCCCACGTGAACTAGAAGATGCCGCCTGGATTGACGGGTCTGGTTTTTTTAGCACCTATTGGCGCATCATGGTGCCGTTGGCGAAGCCGGCTATGGTGACGTTGGGGGTTTTCATCTTTCTCAGTGAATGGAGTTCCTTTGTCTGGCCGTTGATTGTATTATCCGATTGGAAAAAATATCCGGTTACAGTGGGTATCGCCCTCTTCCGGGATGTGAATGCAATCGATTGGCCCTCTGTATTTGCAGGTTCCACGATAGTCTCTTTCCCCATCATCATCCTTTTCATTATTGCCCAGGAATACATCATCGGCGGCATCAGCCTTTCTGGACTGAAGGGTTGACGGCGGGACGCTCCCTATGTTGTTCAATCGTCGCTATCGGTTGTTGTCTTCCCCACAAGCATATAACCTGGCCCAACTGTTTTAGACCACATGAATAGGAGAACGTTATGTTGCAGGTCGGCATCATCGGCTATGGCCGGCGCATTGCTCATATGGCGAAGATGTTGGGGATCTATGGCATTCCTTATCGTATCGCTGCGATAGCCGATCCGCGTTGGCGGGAGATCCAGGCGCAAGAGGATGCTTTCCTCTCTGAGACTCGTTTTTATCCAGACGTCGAACAGCTTTTGGCGCACGAAAGCAACCTGGATGGAGTCATGATCGGCACTCGTTGCCATCTTCATACAGAGATGGCCTGTAAAATAGCCCCCCTCCAGCTTCCCCTGTTTATCGAGAAGCCAGTGGCAATTACATTCGAACAATTGAGACAGCTGGCAGAATGTTACAGCGCGTATCCAGCCCCGACGGTCGTCTCTTTCCCATTACGCCTGAGTCCCTTGTTACAGCGAGTTAAGGAGATCGTTGACTCCGGTCAGGTCGGAACAATCGAACATGTAGTTGCCTTCAATGATGTACCCTATGGCAGTGGCTATTTTCGCAGTTGGCATCGGAATTTTGCGCTGAATGGGGGGCTCTGGCTCCAGAAAGCTACCCACGATTTAGATTATATTAACTATTTGTTAAACCAGAAACCCCATTGGATCAGCGCCATGAACGCCCGCCGTGTCTATGGTGGTGATATGCCCTTTGATCTCCAATGTCAAGACTGCCATCTGCGCGAAACCTGCCCCGAGAGTCCTTTTACCCGGTTCCGGTTCGGCTTTGAGCAGGGCGAGGTTGAATATTTCGGCCAGCGTAATTACTGTGTTTTTTCCAAAGGGTTTGAATTGGAGGATATGGGGAGTTGTCTTTTGGAATATGCCAATGGGGTGCAGGTGAGCTATACCCAGAATTTCTTTGCCCGTTATAAGGCAGCCCGCCGGGGTGCCCGTCTATACGGCTACAAGGGCACCATCGAGTTTGACTGGTATCAAAATCGGATTCAGGTGTTCAGCCATACGTCACCGACGGTAGATACCATTGAATTCACGGGCAACATGCCCCATTTTGGTGGGGATCGGGAACTCTGCTACGATTTTCTTATGGCCATGCGTGATGGGCAACCTTCTCGAAGTCCTATGCAAGCCGGCATCGTCAGCGCTCTGACCTGCCTGTGGGCCCGGGAATCATCACGAACACGTCAGGCATGCGAAGTTCAGATGCCCATTGGGATTGCGGGCTGAGCATCTTTGATCTTCTTGATCTTGCCGTGTGCGCGACCTACCCCGGCGGCTGCACAGGCAGGGTAAAATAAAATGTCGACCCCCGGCCCGGCGTGGAGGTGGCCCAGATGCGCCCGCCGTGGCGTTCCACCACCTTCCGGCAGATGGCCAGGCCGACCCCGGTGCCCGGATAGGTCTCCCGGTCATGGAGCCGTTGAAAGATGGCAAAGATACGATCCAGGTGTTCGGCTGCTACACCGATGCCGTTGTCGGTCACTGAGAAGAGCCACTCGTCCCCCTGTCGCTGAACCCCAATGTGGATGCGCGGGGCATCTTCACCCCGGTACTGGATGGCATTGGCGATCAGATTTTCAAAGAGGACCAGGAGTTGGGAGATGTCGCCCGTGATGGTGGGCAGGGGGGCGTGGGTGATTACCGCTCCACTTTCGGCGATGGGCTCCTGCAGTTGATCCAAAACATGCCGGAGCAGTTCCTCGCCCTCAACAGGCTGGAACAGCATCCCCCAGGTTCCCTCTCGGGTGTAGATCATCAGGTCATTGCTGAGCTGGTGCGCTGTCTGGGCTGCCTCGGTGACCCGCGCCAACACTTCCTCGATCAGGAGATCATGCTGTGGGTCCAGCCGCGCTTCCAGATGGCGCAGCTCATCCACGATGGCCCGCAGCGGCTTCTGCATCTCATAGGAGACCATATAGGCAAATTGCTCCAGCTCCGCATTGGAACGGGCCAGCGCCTCCTCGGCCTTCTTCCGCTCGGTGATGTCCCGGCTGATCCCCACCAGGCCGATGATCTCGCCCCGTTCGTTGCGCAGGGGAACCTTGGTGGTGAGAAGCCACTGCTGCTCTCCCGAGGGGGTGATGGTCTGTTCCTCCCGATTGATGAGGGGCTGGCCGCTCTGGATGATCGCCTGCTCGTCGGCATAGTAGCGCTCGGCCAATTCCCGGGGAAAGATGTCAAAGTCGGTCTTGCCGGCCACCTCTTCCTGGCTTCGGCCGCCCAACACCTGGAGATGGGCCCGGTTATTGACCACAAAACGGCTTTCCCGGTCTTTAATAAAGATATAATCCGGCAGATGATCGATCAGGGTGCGCAGTTGGTGCCTCTCCCGGGCCAGTGCCTCCTGGGCCAGCTCAAGCTGCTGCTGGACCGCTTCCAGCTCTGCCACCCGCTGCCGGAGGGTCGCCACCTCAGCCCGCAGGGCGGCTTCGTCTGCTGAATGGTGTGCCATCGCTCCCTCTCACTCTGACTCGCTCTGAAAAATCGCCGATCAACCGGCCCCAGAGCCCTCCGCCCCCACTGGTCAGATACCCGATTTCCTGCCCAAAAAAGTTTAAAGATGGGCACAGGGTTTGGGTGTCCCTCGATCTTGTAATAAACTACTATGGCCTGGCGTAGATACCGCGGCAGAAATTCGACGGCCTTCCCTCTGGCGGAAACCCTCGGCGAATTCCTGCTGGGGTTTACTACTGTATCAGGCGCTCGTATGGTTGTCAACGCCTGAAAAAATGGTCGTTTTGTGCACCATTTTGTTTGTGCACTCTTGTTTGTGCACCATTTGGTCCAGGTATTGCCTCCAGCGCTATTCTGCCTCTGCCGGCACGGCGTCGCTTCTGTTTCTCCTTGCCATTTTGTCGACCGTTTTGATCGATTGTTGCGGTACAGGCGATAATCTTTCCCATTCAAGCCAGCACCATCCCAGTCAAGGAGTCAAAGGCTTATGGACGTGGTGAGAGTCGGTATCGTGGGTATGGGCATCGGCCGCCCCAACGCCCTGGGCATTGCCCGCAACCCTCGAGGTCGGGTGGTCGCCCTCTGCGATTTGTTGGAAGAGCGCATGCAGGAGTTCGCTCAAGAGCTGCCTGAGCCGGTGAAATTCTACACCGACTATGAGGCCATGTGCCGCGACCCGGAAATCGATGCCGTCTTCGTGGGCACGCCGAACCAGTACCACGTGCCGGTTGCCCTGGCCGCCATTCGCCACGGCAAGCATGTCCTGGTCACCAAACCCCTGGCCGACTCGGTGGAGGCCGCCAGGGAGCTGGTGGAGGCGGCGGAAGCCTCGGGCCTGGTCAACATGATGTCCCTCTCCACCCGCTTCTCCGAGGAGGTCCAATACCTGGGCGATCTGCAGCGCCAGGGGATGTTGGGGGAAGTCTACTATGCCCGGGCCCGCAGCGTACGCCGGCGGGGCATCCCGGCCTGGAGCCTGGGCTTCATCCAGGCCGGCGGGGGCGCCTTCCGCGACATGGGCGTGCACGTGCTGGATTCTGTCTGGTGGCTGCTGGGCATGCCCCGGCCCATCTCGGTGAGTGGCGTGGCGGGCGCCCGCTTTGGCCCCCGAGGGCAGGGCTACTTCGGCCGCTTCATCCAGCCGCCCGAGGAGCTGGCCCGCCAATACGCGGCCGACGACTACGCCGGCGGGTTCATCCGCTTCGAGAACGACATCGGCCTGCAGGTGGAGAGCTTCTGGGCCTCCCACCAGCCTGGGGACCTCCAGATCGAGCTTTTCGGCACCGAGGCCGGCGCCCGGCTGCGTCCCCTGACCCTCTATCGCACGGTCAACGGCGTCGACCAGGATATCGCCGTCACCCTCTCTGGCAAGCCCCGGGAAGCCGTCTGGGAGGTCATTGCCGATCACTTTATCCGTTGCATCCTGGATGGGACGCCCTGTGCCGCTCCCCTGCGCCACGGGCTTGTGGTCCAGGAAATGATGGAGGCACTGCTGGAAAGTGCCCGAACTGGTGCGGAGGTACGCCTGGCCTGATGTGCAGGAGCCAGAGGTACCTCCGCTGTTGAAGGCCATTGCCGGACCCATGGGTAGAACTTCTTTCACCGACTTCTGGCGCTGGTTCACATCGCCGTTTCAATGGATCCAGGGGGTTGGGCAGCGACACCAGGCCCGCTTTTTCACAGAACTTTCCCTGGGCATGATCGTGTTCGGGCTGTTGTTCCTCCTGATCCAGGCGATGGTCGCTCCGCCGCCGCCGTGGCACGCGACCCAGGTCCGGCTGATGTTGGGGGCCCTTGTGATCAACCTCTTCCTCTATCTCTTCAGCAGTACCCGCCATCAGAATTTGGCGGCGGGTGCGGCGATTGCCCTGGCTTCGGCGGTGCCCTTCCTGGTCGCCTGGCCCCTCAGCCAGCCCTATCAGGTGGCTGCCCTCTACTTCCTGGTTCTGCCGGTGGTCTTCAGCAGCATCTTCTACCGTAGCCTGGTGGCCATCGCCGTGGCCAGCGCCAACATGGCCGGTGTGCTGGCCCTGGCCTGGCTGCTGCCGGGCGCCCTCCGGGCTCAGGTTCTGACAGGACCGTTGCTCTTTCTGGCGCTCTCCGTCCCCTTTGTGCTGGTGGCCGCCCGCTACTACCGCCACATGGAGCTGTACCATGTGCGACAGATCGAGGGGCATGAGGCCCATCTGCGCCGGGCCGTGGCCGACACCCGCTCTCGCCTCAAGGAGCAGACCATCCTGCGCCGGGCCAGCACCATCGTCTCCACCACCCTGGAGCTGGAGGAGGTACTCCGGCTGATTGCGGAGCAGATGGGCTTCGCCATGGATGCCTCCAGCGTGCGCCTCTATCCCCTGCAGCCCGGTCCCACCGGCGACGCCCCACCGGCCGACTATTTCAGCGACCGGGCCACGCCAGCAGAGCGGACCGTGCCGGCCGACGCTGCCACCCTGGAGCCGCTGCTGGCCGAGGCCGCCGGGCTGCTGGAAACCCAGGAAGTCCTCACCCTGGCCAGGGAGCAGTCCGGGCTCACCGACCTGCAACGAGCCTATCTTCAGCACCACGATCTGGCCGTGGCCATGGTCCTGCCCATCCGTTTGGATGGAACCCTCATCGCCCTGGCCATTATCGGAGACAGCCGCCCCCGGCGGGATTTTAGTCGGGAGGATCTGGGGCTGGGCCTGAGCCTGGCCCAACTGGCCGCAGTGGCCATCCGCAACGCCCGCCTTTATCGCCAGGCCCAGCAGGAAATCGCAGAGCGAAAGCAGGCAGAATCTCAGCTGCGCAAGGTGGCCAGCGAGTTGGAGCAGCAGACCCGCATGTTGGATACGGTCTTCGCCTCCACGCCCGACCACTACTACGTGCTGGATCGGTCCGGTCACTTCCTGTACGTCAACCCACCTGTGCTGCGTTTTTTGCGACGCCAGGCCGAGGAGGTGTTGGGCAAGAGCTGGCGGGACCTGGGGTTCCCGGCCGCGGCCTGCGAGGTGTTTGAGCGCCAGATGGCCCAGGCCCTGGCCCAGGAGACGGCCATCGCCGGCGAGCTCCAGTACGACTTTCGGGACCGGGCGTACTGGGTGGAGTCGATTTTCATCCCCGTGCAGGGGGAGCAAGGAACGGCCCAGACGGTGGTGGCGGCCATGCGGGACATCAGCGAGCGCAAGCGGAGCGAAGAGCTCCTCCGCCAGGCCCACAAGATGGAGAGCCTGGGCATCATGGCCAGTGGCATCGCCCACGACTTCAACAACCTGCTGGCGGCCGTCCTGGGCCAGAACAGCCTGGCCCTGATGAAGCTCTCCCAGGAGGAGCCGGCCCGCGCCCATGTGGAGAAAGCCAACCGCGCCGCCGAACAGGCCGCCCGGCTGACCCAGCAGATGCTGGCCTACTCCGGTCGTGGCTCCTTCTCCCTCAGCGTGTTGGACCTGAACGGGTTGATCCGCCAGCACAGCAGTACCTTTCAGGCCGCCCTGCCCCCCCAGGCAAAGCTGGAGATGGACCTGGCCCCCGATCTGCCGCCCATCCACGCCGATGCCACCCAGATTCAACAGCTCCTCATGAACCTGATCCTGAACGCCGGCGAGGCCATCGGCCAGGAGCACGGCCGGGTGGCCGTGCGGACCCGCACGGTGGCCCTCCAGGCCGGCGAATTGCCCCATCCACTCTACGCGGGGGAAAATCTGGCCCCGGGCCAGTATGTGCGGCTCACCGTGGAGGACGACGGCTGTGGCATGGACGCCGAAACCCTGACCCGCATCTTCGACCCCTTTTTCACCACCAAGTTCACCGGCCGTGGGCTGGGCCTGGCCGTGGTCCTGGGCATCGTCCAGGGGCACCAGGCCGGCATCCAGGTCCACAGCGAGGTCGGGGTGGGCACCACGTTCCACATCTACTTCACGGTGGCGGACGAAATACCCGGATACCTGCGCAGCTTCCTGGATCCGGAAGACCACCGGGGAGACACATAAGAACGCCCGTCTCTCCAGCCTGGATGCCGCCACGGCTTGTCCCCAATTCCTGCAGATCCTGGATCTTGTGCTAGATTGGAGGAAGTCTCCTCCCGTTCCTCGGGTGGGTGCGCCCCCAGGAGCGGAGGATGGAGTTTGCGTTAGGGACATCATGAACTGGCAGAATTTTCATCAGGTGCGGCAAGCGTTGGGTCGCCCCCTGATCATTGCCCATCGAGGGGTGCCCCACCGGGACCCAGAAAACTCTCTGCGGGGCTTTGCCCGGGCTCTGGCCGAAGGGGCGGACGTGCTGGAGACCGACCTGCGCGTCACCCGGGACGGCGCCATTGTGCTGATCCATGACGCCACCCTGGAGCGCACCACCGACGGCCGCGGCCAGGTGAGCATGCATACCCTGGCCGAGCTCAAGCGCCTGCGCCTGCGGGAACGGGATGGTCGCCCCGGCGATCAGACCATCCCCACGCTGCTGGAATTGCTGGCCATGACCCAGGCCCAGACGCCCCTGCTGCTGGAGCTCAAGGCGCCCCTCTTCCTGGCCCGGACCTTTGCCCGGAAGCTGGTGGAGATCCTGGCTGCCTACCGCGCCCTGGATCGGGTGGCCCTGGTCTCCTTTCGGCCAGAGCTGGTCCGTAGCGTCAAGGCCGTCTGCCCGTCCATCCCAGCCGGCCACATCACCCTGACCGACTGGCGCCCTCGGGGAGGGGCCGAGCTCTATGGTCCCTACTGGCCACTGCTTTATGTCAATCCCTGGTACGTGGCGCAGGCCCATCGCCGGGGGGCCCTGGTTGCGCCCCTGGATCCTGCCCCTCTGCCCAGGCTGGGCCACTACCTGCGCCTGGGGGTGGACGCCCTGCTGGCCGATGATCCGGCGGCTGTGCGCCAGGCCCTGGGGCGCTGTCTGTCGGCGTGATGATGCGATCACCAAGTTGTTTGAGGAGCACATGAAGAAGCCATCCGTTGAGCCGATTTTGCCGCCGCCGGCCGAGAAGCCGCGCTACGTCAACCGGATGTTCGCCCGCATCGCCCACAGCTATGACCTGATGAACCGGCTCATGTCGGCCGGCCAGGATCAGCGCTGGCGCCGGAAGTTGGTGGAGCTCTGCGATCTGCCCCCCCGGGGCCGCCTGTTGGATGTGGGAACCGGAACCGGCGACATTGCCTACACGGCCCTGGCGCGCATGCCGGGCATCCAGGCCGTGGGCACCGATTTCACCTATGAGATGATGGCCGTGGGCCAGGCCAAGGCGCACGGCCGCTCCCTGCCCTTTGTGCAGGCCGACACCCTGGCCCTGCCCTTCCCCGACAACACCTTCGACGCAGTGGTCAGCGGTTTCCTGCTGCGCAACGTGGTGGACCGGGTGGGGGCGCTGCGGGAGCAGGCGCGGGTTACCCGGCCGGGCGGCCGGGTGGTCTGCCTGGAGACCACGCCGCCTTCCCATACCATCCTGGGGCCGTTGTTTCAGTTTTACTTTTTCAAGGTGGTGCCCGTGATCGGCGGCCTGGTCAGCGGCGATCGGGATGCCTACGCCTACCTGCCCCATAGCACCCTGGAATTCCCAGAGCCTTCTGTGCTGGCCCACCTGATGGAAAAGGCCGGCCTGCGGCACGTCTTTTACGAGGAGCTCATGTTCGGTACGGTGGCGATCCATGTGGGAACCAAGTAGCCTGGGGAGGCGTTGAGACGTACATGATACAGGACTTTCCGGAGACGTCCGGGCGCGCCGATGATCTGGCTGCCCTGCGGGGCAACCCCAGCTTCGTCTGGCGGGCCGGCCAGGAGCGGCGGTTGGCCATGATCCGCCGCTGGGGCCGGCTGGAGGAAGGCCAGGTCGCGCGCATCCTGGTGGATGGCTGTGGCGTGGGGATGTATGTCCGGGCCCTGCTGCCCTATGCCCGGGAGGTTCACGGGGTGGACATCGAGCCGAACTACCTGCGCCAGGCTGCACAGGCGGTTCCCCAGGCCCATCTGCAGCTGGCTGCCTGTGAACACCTGCCCTACGCCGACGCCAGTTTCGACCTGGTGCTGAGCCATGAGGTATTGGAACACGTGCAGGACGACCGCCAGGCCGTCGCCGAGATGGTGCGGGTCCTGCGTCCAGGTGGCCGGGCCCTTATCTTTGTGCCCAACCGTCTCTACCCCTTCGAGACCCATGGCCACTACTGGCGGGGGCGCTACCACTTCGGCAACACCCCCTTGATCAACTACCTGCCCGACCTCCTGCGCAATCGTCTGGCGCCCCATGTACGGGCCTATACGCCTTGGGGGCTGCGCATGCTCTTCATCGGCCAGCCGGTTCGGATCCTGCATCACACCCAGATCTTCCCGGGCTATGATAACATAGTGGCCCGGCGACCCGCCCTGGGTCGCTGGCTGCGCAGGCTGACCTACGCCCTGGAGCAGACGCGCCTGACCCTGCTGGGGTTGAGCCATTTTTTGGTGGTGGAGCGGTGTAGAGACGCACAGCCTGTCGAGATGTACAGTCTGTAGAGATGTACAGCCTGTGAGACGCACAGCCGCGCGTCCCTACCCGGATTCGGAATTGGATGAGGTTCGTCTATGAGCCATCTTGATCGTCACGATCAAATTTTGATTTTGCGCCGCAAACGGTATCGGGCCCGAGCCAATCGGCCCCGCCCCTGGCTGTGGGCCGGCCAGGGGATGCTGGCCGTGGTGGGCTCCTTCCTGCTGATGGTGGGGGCGTTCACCGGCGTGGGAGTTGCCACGGTGGTGGGCATCTACAACACCTACGCCGCCCAACTGCCCGATGCCAGCGTCATCGAATCCCAACAGGAAGAGTTCCAGACCGTCCGCATCTACGACCGGACGGGCCGGCATCTGCTGTACGAGAGCGTGGATCCCCGGCCCTTCCGGGGCGACCGCACCTACATTCCCCTGGCGGAAATGTCGCCGTGGGTGCCCAAGGCTGCCGTCGCGCTGGAAGACCGCAATTTTTGGGAAAACCCGGGCATCAACGTCCGGGGTCTCCTCCGGGCCTTTGTCTCCATGGCCCAGGGCGGCGCGGTACAGGGTGGCTCATCCATCACCCAGCAGCTCATCAAAAACGTGGTGATCCCGGTGGAGGAGCGGGCCCAGCGCAGCTACGCCCGCAAGCTGAAGGAAGTCATCCTGGCCATGGAGGTCACCCGGCGCTATCCCAAGGAAAAGATCCTGGAATGGTATCTGAACTATAATTTCTACGGCAATTTGGCCTATGGCGTGGAAGCCGCCAGCCAGGTCTACTTTGGCAAGAGCAGCGCAGAGCTCAACCTGGCCGAGGCCGCCATGCTGGCCCCCATCCCCCAGTACCCGGCCCTGAATCCCATCGACAATCCGGAGGAAGCCAAGCGCCGCCAGGGGATCACCCTCCAGGCCATGGTGGACGCCGGCTACATTACCCAGGCTGAGGCCGATGCTGCCTTCCAGCAGCCCCTCTCCCTGCGTACATCGGTCGCGGAGCGCTTTGACATCCTGACCGCGCCCCACTTCGCCCTGTACGTGCTGGACCAGGTCAAAAAGGAGTTCAACACCGCCGAGGATCCCTTCTTCATCTGGAAGAAGGGGCTCACCATCTACACCACCCTGGACGTGGAGCTCCAGCGCTATGCAGAGCAGGTGGCCCGGGAGCAGGTGGCCCAGTTGATGGCCCAGGGCAAAAACGCCAGCAACGCCGCCGTGGTGGCCATCAAGAACGACACCGGCGAGATCCTGGCCATGGTGGGCTCCCTGGACTACAACAACGAGGAGATCGACGGCCAGGTGAACATGGCCCTGGCCGAGCGCCAGCCCGGCTCCAGCTTCAAGCCCTACGTCTACCTGACCGCGCTCCAGCAGGGCATGACCGCGGCCACCATGATCCTGGATGTGGCCACCGCCTTCCCCATGGCCGACGGCACCTACTACCGGCCGGAAAACTACGACCGCACGTATCACGGCCCCGTCTCCCTGCGCAACGCGCTGGCCCGCTCTTACAACATCCCCGCCATCCGGGTCATGGACCAGGTGGGGGTGGCCAATGCCCTGCGCACCGCCCATCGCATGGGCATCAACGGCCTCAACCGGGGCCTGAACTTCTACGGCCTCAGCCTGGTGCTGGGCGGCGGTGAGGTCTCCCTGCTGGACCACACCTACGCCTACAGCGTCCTGGGCAACCTGGGCGTCATGGTGGGCGAGCCGGTGCCCCCGGCAGAACGGCGCTCCGGCTATCGGGAGCTGAACCCCGTCTCCATCCTCCAGGTGCGGGACAGCGAGGGCAACATCCTGAAGAAGTACGAGCAGCCGGTGGCCCAGCGCATCGTGAGCGCGGCGGTGGCCTACGTCATGAACGACATCCTCTCGGACGACAACGCACGCGCGCCGGCCTTTGGCGCCAACACGGACCTCACCCTGCCGGACCGCCGGGTGGCGGCCAAGACCGGCACTACCAACGGCTGGAAGGACAACTGGACCATGGGCTTCACGCCCCAACTGACCGTGGGCGTGTGGGTGGGCAACACCGACAACGAGCCCATGGAAAATGTCACCGGCCTTTCCGGCGCGGCTCCTATCTGGAACGCGGTCATGCGCAAGTACCACGAGGGCCTGCCGCCCACCTGGTACGATCGGCCGCCCGATGTCACCACCCGTACCGTCTGCATGCCCAGCGGCCTTCTGCCCAGCCCCACCTGCCCGCCCTCCAGCCAGCGGAGCGAAATCTTCGTGGCCGGGACAGAGCCCACCCTGACCGACTACATCTGGCAGGCCTTTGAAATCGACACCGAGACCGGCAAGTTGGCTTCCCCCCTGACGCCGCCAGAACGCCGGGAAACCCGGGTCTACCAGATCCTGCCTCAAGAGGCGGCCGACTGGGTGCGGGAGAACGGCATCGAACAGCCGCCCCAGGAGCAGAGCCTGGTCAGCCTGGAAGATGTGGACCCGGACGCGGCCATCATCTCCCCCACCCTCAACGGCTACATCGGCGGGGTGGTGGAGATCCGGGGCAATGCCCGGGGTGGGCCGTACCAGCTGGAATTCGGCCGGGGGGCCGATCCCCAGGAGTGGACGCCCATCGGCCCCGAACACAACGGCGACGTGGTCAACGACGTCCTGGAACGCTTCGACACCACCGGCCTGGAGGAGGGCCTTTACACCCTGCGCCTCACCGTCAAACGGGGGGACGGGGTCCGGGTCTGGACTACGCCGGTGACCGTGGACAACACGCCGCCCAGCGTGGTCATCAGCGAACCCAAGCCCAACCAGCTCTACGTGATGGAGGACGACGAGCAGGTCAATATCAACGTCCTGATCAACGACACGTGGGCGGTGGATCGGGTAGAGTTCATGATTGACGGCAGCACCTTTGTCACCACGACGGTGGCGCCGTACAATGAGCGCTGGAAGATCACCATGCGGGACATCGCCCAGATCGAGGCGCCCGAGACCCAGAACTGGCTGGGCTTCGAGAGCGACGATCCCGACGTCAAGCCGGGGCGCATGCGCCCCTTCGAGGATGGCTTCCAGGCCATCCGCACGGCGGAAGGGGTCTACTTCGAGAGCCACCTGATCAAGGTGGTCGGCTACGACCGGGCCGGCAACAAGGCGGAGAGCGACGAGGTACGCATCTACGTGCGCCACCGGCCCCCACGCACGGACCGCTCGCCGTGATCCAGGCGGCCACCCCGGCCCCAACCGTAGGGGCGGAGCTTGCTCCACCCGGGGCCATCGACAGCGTGGAAAAAGAATGAAGGAAACAGAGGATGCCCACGATCCTGGTAACCAATGACGATGGGGTACAAAGCCCCGGGCTGCTGGCCCTGAAACAGGCCCTGGAAGCCATCGCCGACGTGGTGGTCCTGGCCCCAGAGCGCAACTGGAGCGCCTCCAGCCACGCCAAGACCATGCACAAGCCCTTGCGGGTGAATCCGGTCACCCTGGCCGATGGTAGCCCGGCCTTTGCCAGCAGCGGCAGCCCAACGGACTGCGTGGCCCTGGCCGCCGGCGGCGTGTTGGGCGTCCAGCCGGACCTGGTGGTCAGCGGCGTGAACAACGGCCATAACCTGGGTATCGACATCACCTACAGCGGCACCGTGGCCTGTGCCATGGAGGCGACCATCAAGGGCATCCCCGGCATCGCCGTGAGCACAGCGGTGCCGGAGGAGGCCGCCATGGCCGATGGGGAGCCTTTCCAGGTGGCGGCCCTGGCCGCGGCACGGGTGGCCCGGGCCGTCCTGGCCCATGGCCTTCCCCCCAAAACCCTGCTGAACGTCAACGTGCCAGCCCTCCCCTGGGACCGCCTGCGGGGAATCCACATCACCCGCATGGGCAGCCGCCACTACCCCGCGACGGAGCTGATTGCCCGGGAAGATCCCTGGGGCCGGCCCTACTACTGGCTGGGCGGCTCCGGCCCGGTGGACGTGGCCGACGACGGCACGGACGTGGGCGCGGTCAAACATGGCTACATCAGCATCACGCCCATCACCCTGGACATGACCGACTACACTTTCCTGGCGGAGTTGACCCGCTGGGATCTGGGCGTTTGGGACGGCAACATCCGGGCAGAAGAGGTGCAACGTGATGGTGGCCGTCCTGGATAGCAGCGTGCATCGCCAATTTTCGGTAGGGCCAGGGATTGCCCTGGCCGGTGGGCGCAGCCAGCAGCGCCCCTACCTGATTCTCAAGGGGGCGGCCTATGGTCTTTAAGGCTCGGCCCTGCAAGAGCCGCTGGGAAGGGCTCCTGGTCACAGGCTGGATCCTCCTGGTGGATCTGCTCCTGATTATCTGGATGGCGCGGCGCTCGGTGGATTGGCTGCAGTTTCTGCTTCTGCTGCTGGTGCTGATCAGCCTGCCGGTGCTGGTGCACCTGGCCTGGCGCACCTGGGCCGCGTGGACGCTGGAGTACTGGGTGGATCGGAATGCCGTCACCGTGCGGTGGGGGTTGGTTCGCCAGATCGTTCCCCTGCACCGCATCCGTCGGGTGATCGAAGGGGGCATCCTGGAGTTGGGGCAGGGCGGGCGCCTGGAGTGGCCCGCGCCCTACCTGCGTCGGGCGCGCGGGCTGGGCTTACTGACGGTGGACATGTTCGCCACCGTCCCCCTCTCCCAGTGCCTGCTCCTGGAGACGGACGAAGCCATCTTTGCCCTTTCCCCGGCCGAGCCCGCCCGCTTTCTGGACGCCCTGCAAGAACACTACCGGCTGGGGCCGGTGCGGGATCTGCCCATCTCCCGGCAGGAGGATGCCTGGTGGCTCCGGCTGCTGAGTCAGGAGGGGGTGGGGGTGTGGCTGCTGCTGGGCGGCTTTGTGGGGACTATCCTGCTGTTCGGATATCTCATGATCCATTTCCCCAATTTGCCCGATGCCCTGGCTTTTCACTACAATAGCGAAGGCCTGCCGGATGTGATCCGGGCTAAGACGGCCCTGTTTCTGTTGCCGGCCATCGGCCTGCTCACCTGGCTGGTCAACGGGCTCTGGGGCCTCTGGATGATTTTTCGTCGGCAGCGGACGGGTGCATACATGTTGTGGGGAGGCACGCTCATTGTGCAGATCTGTTCCCTGTTGGCCCTGCACAGCCTCATCCTCAACAGTCTCAACCCGGGGTGACATCTGCCCGGCCCGACGGCAACCGGCCTTGAGCCCTGCCGGTCTGGTTGCGGATGGACGCTGGATAAACAGGAAGACGATTCGTGAGTGAGTTGAAGCAGACGCCGTTCCTAAGCGTCATCATTCCAGCCTACAACGAAGAAAAGCGTCTGCCGCCGGCCTTGATGCGGATTGCCCATTTCCTCCGCACCCAGCCGTACCCGGCCGAGGTGTTGGTGGTGGAGAATGGCTCCACCGACGGTACGGCCCAGGTGGTCCGACACTTCTGTGCCCAGGAGTTGCGGCCGGAGGATCCCTTCACGGTCCAGCTTCTCCACAGCGAGAAGGGCAAGGGCAATGCGGTGAAGACGGGCGTGATGGCCGCTCGTGGGGAGTATCTGCTGATTTCCGACACGGATCTGGCGGTGCCCATCGAAGAGGTATCCAAATTTCTCCCGCCTGCGCTCCCGGCCCGCAACTACGGCATCGCCATCGCCAGCCGGGAGATCCCGGGCGCGGTACGCCACGGAGAGCCGGTCTACCGCCATGTCATGGGGCGTGTTTTCAACCTGTTGGTGCGCCTGCTGGCCGTGCCCGGCATCCAGGATACCCAGTGTGGGTTCAAGTGTTTCAGCCGGGAGGCGGCTCGCCAGATCTTCCCCCTGCAGCGCATCTCCGGCTGGGGCTTCGACGTGGAGCTCCTCTACATCGCCCTGCATCACGGCATCCCCATTGTGGAAATCCCGGTGAACTGGCACTACGGCGAGGACAGCCGGGTCAGTCCCATTCGGGATACCATCAACATGCTTTCCGAGCTGCTGGAAATTCGCCGCAACGGCCGGGCCGGCCTCTACGATCGGGCGCCGGTGCCCCCGGTGACGGACGAGCTGCCCGCTGCCTAGCCCCGTGGGTGCGGCCCATGGAGGCGAAGTAGATCGTCATCCACGGGCAGTCTACCCATTACTGGACCGACTCGGGGCGCTCCGCGCCCATGGCCAGCCAGATCTGGACAGCGTTGGCCACGTAGTGGGTGACCAGGGGCGTTAGAAGGCTTCCCTGCTCCAGGAAGAGGACGCCCAGGAAGATGCCCGCCAGGCTGGCGCCGGTCATCCCCCACAACCCCTGGGGGCTGTGCATCAGCCCAAACAAAATTCCCCAGCCGACCACCAGCAGCGGCGCGGGCAGGATGGGTAACAGGCCACCCACCAGCAGGCTGCGGAAGAGCAGCTCTTCCAGGAGCACCACCGGGATCAGGGCCAGCAGCACCCCCAATAGCTCCCAGGCCGTGCGGGGCACGATGATTTCCAGCAGCAGGGGCGAGTAGTAGCGATGGCCGGTTCGGGCCGTCAGCCAGCGGGTGGCGCCGTAGAAAAAGAGAGCCAGCATCACCCCGAGGCTGATCCCCAAAACGACCTGGTCCCCCGCGCGGGGAAAGGTCCATCCCAACTGGGTGTGGGGCAGGCCGCTCAATTGACCCAGCCCCCCGCACACCAGAATGAGGAGCAGGCGGAACAGGTTCTCGGCCGGCAACAGGAGCACATTGCGGTTTGGGCGCCAGGTGCGCAGGAGCCGGGCGGTCGAATAGGTCCCATAGCCGATGAACGCGGTCAGGCCCAGCGTGACGGCCACAAACAACCAGTAACGTAGCGGCATGGTTCCTTTTCCCCAGATCCCCCTGTTGTTTCATCAGCCACCCATGGATCGGGTGGACATGCCATGCGCCCCGCCCCCGTCGGGCGCTTCCTTTATTCTGGAGAGAGACGAGTGAACGCCATGCATCCATCCCCACCCAGCGCGCCCCAGGTCCTGGCCACCCGGCTCCAGGCCAGCTATGAGCGGCTGTGGCAGGTCTTGAGCCTGTTGGAGCCCCAGGAACTGGATAAGGCAGTTTTGCCGGGCGGCTGGACCCCCAAGGCGCTCCTGGCGCACATCGCTTTTTGGGATGATTACCAGACCCGGCGGATGCAGGCGGCCCTGGCCGGTACCGCGGCCCGACGGGGCCGGGAACCCATCCAAATGGACAACGATCAACGGGCTCAGGTAGATGCCCATCGCCCGTGGACGGCCATCGTCGCCGAGGCCGACGGCGCCCGAGCCCGGATGGTCCAGTTTGTGCAACAGTTGTCGCCAGAGGCGCTTCAGGGCACCTATTCCGAAGGCGAGGAGACCCTGAACCTGGAGCGGCTGATCCGGCACATGGTTCACCACACCCAGAGCCATACCCAGGAGCTGTTGCACTACTGCGGCTCCCTCCAGCGCTGGACGCGGCCCGGGCTGCGCCATTTCTTTCAGGAGCAGTACGAAACCCTGATGGCGGCCATCGGTGGGTTCCATGAGGACACGCTGCTGTCCGCCCGGGTCTGCGGTTCCTGGAGCATCCGCGATGTGCTGGCCCATGTGCTGGCCTGGAATGAGTACGGCTACCACCTGGCAAAAGGGTGGCCGGAGCCTGCGCCTGCCTCCCTGGCCCCGTGGCAACGAGAACCGGGAGAAAGCCTGGATGCACTCAACCGTCGGCTCTTGGATGCCCGATCCAGCCTGGATCCCATCCAGATCGCCGATGGCCTGATCACCTGGCACCGACGGCTCTTGCGCCTCTTCGACCAGGCCACGGATGAGGCTTTGAACACCCAGGGCCAGACCTGGATGGGCCCCCTGCCCCTCTCGGGGGTATTTTTTGAAATAGCCCGCCATGAGGCGGAGCATGCAGCCCAGATCTGGCAATTCCGGGCCGATTCTGGACTCCCCCGGGGAAACCCCAGCTTGCCCAGATGAACGCAGATTTTCCAGAGAGCCGGTCTCTGTTACCTGGGTAATCCGGGGCTATTTGCAGGAGAGCCTTCTGCTGTCTGACAAAAGTCGTGGTTCGCAAGAAGGCCGGCCCACCATTGGAGGGCCGGCCTTCTTGCTGCTTCATCTGGGAATGGACGAGGCTACCCCTACGGCGTCAGGCCCGAGAGGGAGGCCGACTGCAGGTCCCGGGGCAGCTTGGAGACCAGGTCGTCTGGCCGCTGGATGGGTGTGGCGGCCACCTGTTCCTGGAGCCATTCCTGGAAAGCCTGGCGTCGCTCATTGGCCAGGGTGGACTCATCCTTGGGATGGTTGGGATCTTTTTCCAGCACTTCGATCAGGTGGTAGCCGAAGTCCGTCTTGATGGGCTCGCTTACCTCGCCCACCGCCAGGGAGAAGGCCGCTTCTTCAAAGGCGGGTACCATCACCCCCCGGCCGAACCACCCCAGGTCGCCGCCGTTGGCTGCGCTCCCCGGGTCGTCGCTGTACTCCTGGGCCAGGGTGGCGAAGTCTTCGCCGTCCAGGATGCGCTGGCGCAGTTCCTGGGCCAGCGCCAGGGCTTCGGCCTCGGTGCGCAGGGATGGATCCACCGGTTCGCCCTGAACGGTCTCACTCAGGTTGGCCGTGGCCGTAATCCCGGCAGTGGCACTCACAGCGCCGGTGGCGGTGATGGTGCTGGCTGCCGTCGCGTCCGCGGCGGTGTCGCTCAGCACGCCCTCGGCCGTGATGGCCGCCGAGGCGGTCAGGGGGACCGTGCTGGTCAGCGTTGGGCTGACCTCCAGGCTGGTTTCAGGTGAGGGTGGCGTCTCTGTGAAGCGGATCAGGATGTGGCGGGCGTGGACCGCCTCTTCTGTCTCTGCCACCCGCTCCTTGCCGATGACCTCCGCCAGTTTGTCGGAAAGCAGGCGGATCCGGATCACCTCCCGGTATTCGTCCAGGCTCATGCCCGCGATCTCCTGCAGGGACTGTTCCAGCTGGGCCAGCCCTTCCTGGTACTGGCTGTCGGTCAGGATGGGACGGGTGGGCGCCGGCGCGGGTGTGGGAAGCGGGGTGGCGGTGGCTGTCACGGCCACGCTCACATCGATGGTGGGGGTGGGCGTGGGTGTCCAGCTGGCCGCGGTGGCGGTGGCTGCGGTGGCTGCCTCCGCCGTGGCTGTGGCCTGGGGCACCGTGATGGCCCCTTGCATGGCCGCCACTTCCTCCCGCAGGGCCGCTTCCACCTCTTCATCGCTGACGGTGATGCCCCGGGCTGCAGCTTCCTTGCGGATGATGACCTCGTTGATCATCTGGTCCAACACCTGGACGCCCAGGGCAAAGGGGCTGCTCAGGGTCGCCTGGATCTGGTTGATCTGGGCGGTGAAGAAGCCCTGGCCGCCGAACTGCTGTTCCAGTTGCTGCATCTGGATCAGTTGGTTCTGCAGCCGGCTCCGCTGGAGGTAGACGCGCTTCCAGAAATCCCGGGTGACGATGGTCTCATCGCCCACCCGGGCCAGCGTGCTGTTGGGCTTGATGGCGAATTCAGCGATGGCGCCAAAGATGATCACCAGCAGGGCAAGGCCGACGGCGATGCCCGTGCCGATGATCAACTTTTGATTGCGCTCCCGGGTGCGGGCATTCAGGCGAACCTCTTTGCGTGTCAGTTCGCGCGGTTGCTCTTCGGCACGCTTCTTTCGCCTGGCCATGGATCACCTGCGCTTCCGCACGATGCGCGTCTGGTCGGCCGTGTAGGGCAGCAGGGCCAGGTGTCGTGCGTGCTTGATCGCCTTGACGATCCGGCGTTGAACTTTGGCCGAAACCCGGGTCTTGCGCCGGGAGAGGATCCGCCCCCGGCGATCCAGGAAGCGGGACAGGAGGGGAATGTTCTTGTAGTCGATGTCCTCCAGACGCACGTCGGAGCCGATGCGCCGACTGCGGCGGCCGCCCCGTTCCCGCTCCACATACTCGGCGGGACCCTCGACGTAGAGGTCTTCCTCTTCGTCTTCGTCGTAGTCCTCGTCGTCCTCGTCCTCGTCGTAATCGTCGTCGTAGTCTTCGTCGTCGTCCAGATCATCGGCTGCCCGGTCCCGCAGGCTGACCTGGGTGGGGCGGGCTGCCTGGGCGGGCGACGAGGCGGGCGTCGCCTGTTGGGCGGTGCTCTCTTCGGCCGCCTGGGTTTCGTTGGTTTCGTTCTCTTCCGCCTGGGGTTCCTCGGCGGTGGGGTTCACTTGCTCGGTCATGGTGATTCCTTATTTCTCTCCAGTACAGTCTGGCGTAAATACCACGGCGAAAAGCTGGCTGCGTCTGTTCGCGTAGCCCCTGCGGGTGAATGGCCGCCGGGATCTACCGGAAACGCGCATCGCGCCTGGTCTTCGTGTAGCAGGGATGCTCCGACGTTATTTGTCCAGGCGGAGCATCAGGTGGCGCAGCACATTCTCGTTCAGGCGGAGAAATCGGTCGATCTCCCCGGTGGCTTCCGGCGGCAGCAGGAAGCGATGGAGCACATAGTGCCCTTCGAAGTGCTTCTGGATGGGGTATGCCAGGGTGCGCCGCCCCCACAGCTCGGTTGTGGTAACTTCACCCTGCTGTTCCTGGACGATCTGGCCCAGGCGCTCGTTCAGAGCCAGGATTCCTTCTTCATCCATATCTGGATGTAGAATGTACACCAATTCGTATTCGTGACGTCCATTCTCGGCCATGCGTACGCATTTCTCCTTAATTTTTGAACTGCGTCTTTCTCTGGAGATGTCCACAGGACCGCCCTGTGGACAGAAAGAACGAGGGACTGATTCAAAATCAGCTCCCCCGTTGCAGACCGTCACAGATAAGTCCCGGCAGCGGGGGGCGAGAGACCCTTGCCGTTTGACCGGCACCCGCTCTGCCGTGGTACTTGCGGCGGACTGACGACATAGTGTAGCACGAGCGGCTGAAAAGTGCCAAAATTACCACAATTTGGTCTGATAACCATGCCCAATGTCCGGGATACTGCCCAAACCGATGCCGCCCAGGACCCTGCTGCCCAAACCGATGTGGCGGCTGGCCCCCGCCGGCGGGTGTGGCTGCTCTCCCCCTACCACACAGGCAGCCACCGCTCCTGGGCGGAAGGCTATCTCCGCCATAGTCGCCATCAGGTCAGCCTGTTGACCATGGCCGGCCGTTTTTGGAAATGGCGCATGCAGGGCGGGGCGCTGGAGCTGGCCGCCCAGGCCCGGGAGCGGCTGGCCACCGCGCCCCAGCCGGATTGCATCGTGGCCACCGACATGGTCAACCTGCCCACCTGGCTGGGGCTGCTGCGCCGCCACCTGCCTTCGTCCGTGCCGGTACTTCTCTACATGCACGAGAACCAGCTCACCTACCCCTGGCGACCGGGCGAACGCAAGGACCTGACCTACGCCATGATCAACTGGCAGAGCCAGGTGGCTGCCGACGCCGTGGCTTTCAACTCCCACTTTCATCTGGAGAGCTGGTTCTCCGAGTGTCCCCGCCTGCTGAAACATTTTCCGGACTACAACCACCTGGAGCTGGTGGAGGAGGTCCGCCAGAAGAGTCACGTGCTGCCGGTAGGCATCGACGCTCGCCGCATTGTGCAGGTGGCCCAGGAGGCGCGCCCCCGGCCCCAGGCAGGTGCCGCTCCTCTGATCCTCTGGAATCAACGCTGGGAGTACGACAAGCGGCCCGACCGCTTCTTCCGCCTGCTCTACCGCCTGGCCGAGACGGGCCATGCCTTCCGCCTGGCGGTGGCGGGTGAAAACTTTCGCCAGGTGCCCGAGGAATTTGAAGAAGCCCGGCAGCGGCTGGCGTCGTCCATTGTCCATTGGGGCTACGTGCCCTCCTACCAGGCCTACCTGCAGCTTCTGGCCCAGGCCGACCTGGTCATCAGCACGGCCGACCACGAGTTTTTCGGCATCAGTGTCCTGGAGGCGGTGACGGCCGGCGCCTTTCCGCTCCTGCCCCGACGCCTGAGCTACCCCGAGCTGATCCCGGCGGCTTTGCACCCGGCCTGCCTCTACGAGGATGACGAAGATCTCTTCCAGAAGACTGCCCAGCGCCTGCGTCTTCCCCGGCCTGCCCCGCCGTCCCTGGTGGAACACGTCCTGACCCGCTACGATTGGGGCGCGGTGGCGCCCCGGTACGATGCCCTGGTGGAACGGCTGGCCGCGGAGGCCATGGCGCGTCACTCGTCCCAGTCCGGGTAATGGGCCAGCACCCGACACGACGTGGCCATGGGGCCCTGGTCTCCCATCACCACCTGGAATTCCACCAGGTCGCCCGGCCGCAGGTGCCGGCTCTCCTCCAGGTGGGAGCCGTGTACAAAGACGTCTGGCTGGCCGGGCCGCACGATGAAGCCATAGCGCCGGCGGCGGTTGTACCATTTGACCACCCCGCGCTCCCGGCCCGGCGGCGGCAAAAGCCGGCGGCATCCAGGGCACAGGGTGGGTGCCGGCTCTCCCTGCTGGCGTTTTTGGGCCTCCACCTCCCAGAGAAAGGAGATGCCGCACCGTTCGCAATAGCGAATTTCATCCTGTAAGGTTTGAAGGGCCATCCTTGCTGCTTCCTTCTCGATTTGACAATCTCGGTGCCAGTTGATAGACTGGTACATAACAAGGTTTTGGTGCGCCAACCATCTTAGCACGGCGACGTAGCCAAGCGGTAAGGCAGGGGTCTGCAAAACCCCGATCGCCGGTTCGAATCCGGCCGTCGCCTCTCCACAACTTCTCGCCATTTCTGTTCTTCAGGATCTGCTTTCCCTGTCGAGTCTCTTGCATAGGGCCTTCTGATAGGATTTCACTATAGGATAAGGTCGGCCAGGCGTCAAAACAGGCGCCATCGGGCCGGCCGTTTTTTATGTCCTGATTTTATGCCCTGATTTCAGACGGCCCTTGCAAAGAGGGAAACTATTTCCTCCCTTCGGACGTTTTTGTGGCAGGATGCAGGGCGAAGCCCCTTCCCCTGTACAGGCGGGGTAACCTGAAGGGTTCTCGGACCGTATCCATTGGGGTGGTCGATTGGGCCGTGAAGGGGAGTGAGGTCCGGTGAAGTGGCGATGTGATTTCCATCCAGGCGAGGAAGACAGGCAGGGCCAGGCGGATGTCCCGGCGACCCGGAGGCGCATCCTCTGGCGCTTCTTGAGCTGGCTGCTGGTGGCCGGGCTGCTGGCGGCCTGTAGCGGGACGAATTCCCTCCTTCCCCGCACCTCCATCATTGGATCCCGGGCGGCGGCCGACCCCCTGGCCGCGGCGGAAACTTACCTGCGCCAGTACCAGCCGGGGCCGTTGCCCCGGGTCTTCCAGACTACCCGCATCTACGACCGCCACGGCAACCTCATCGGCGAGACCTTTGACGAGGGGCGTCGCATCTGGGTGGGGTTGAACCGTATTTCGCCCTACCTGATCCAGGCCACCATCGCCACCGAAGACGCCTCGTTCTACGTCAATCCCGGCATCGACCCTGCCCGCATTGCCGGCGCCGCCATCCAAAATCTGCAGGAAGGCGAGATCGTCTCCGGTGCCAGCACCATCACCATGCAGCTGGCCCGTAACCTCTTCCTGGGACCAGAGCAGCGCTACGACCAGTCGGTGGACCGCAAGGTGCTGGAGGCCGGCCTGGCCCAGGAGCTGACCGAGCTCTACACCAAGGACGAGATCCTGGAGATGTACCTGAACCTGCTCAACTACGGTCAGCTCGCCTATGGCCCCGAGGCCGCCGCCCAGGTCTATTTCGGCAAGTCTGCCGCCGATTTGACCCTGGCAGAGGCCACCCTTCTGGCGGGCATTCCCCAGCAGCCGGCCAACCTGAACCCCTACCAAAACTTCGACGGGGCCAAAAACCGTCAGCGTACCGTGCTGGATCTCATGGTGCGCCACGGCTACCTCAGCCCGGCAGAAGCGGACCAGGTCTACGCGGAGCCCATCCATCTGGCCGGGGATCCCGGGCTGGCGCCCAACCGGGCACCCCACTTCGTCCAGTATGTGCTGGAAGAGCTGGATGCCCGCTTTGGTCCTGGCTTTGCCCGCCGGGCTGGTTTCAACGTCTATACCTCGCTGGACCTGGAGATGCAGGAGCTGGCGCAGCAGATCGTGGCCGAAAAGGTGGCCGCCCTGGCGCCCCAGTACGATCTCAGCAACGGGGCCCTGGTGGCCCTCAAGCCTGGCAGCGCCGAAATCCTGGCCATGGTGGGCAGCGCCGACTTCTACAACGAAGCCATCGCCGGCCAGGTCAACGTGACCATCAGCCTGCGTCAGCCGGGCAGCGCCATCAAACCCCTGCTCTACGCGGCTGCGCTGGAGGAGAACCTGATCAGCCCGGCCAGCGTGCTGTGGGATGTGCCTGTCACCTACACCGTGGGCCTGCCGACTGCCCTGGCCGGCAGCGGCGCCTTCGCCGTGACAGATCCCATCTATCGTCCTCGCAACTACGACAACCGCTTCCACGGGCCGGTGACGGCGCGCATGGCCCTGGCCAACAGCTACAACGTGCCCACGGTCAAATTGCTGGACCGGCTGGGCGTGCCCAATCTGCTGGAGTGGGCCCGGGCCATGGGGGTCCACAGCCTGAATCGGGACAGTAGCTGGTACGGGCTGAGTCTGACCCTGGGCGGCGGTGAAGTGACCCTGCTGGATCTGACCACGGCCTTCCATACCCTGGCCAACGGCGGCTTCTACCAGCCCCCCCAGGCCATCCTCACCGTGACCGACAGCCGGGGCCGGGTGGTGGAGGATCTGGCCCCGCCAGCGCCTCAGCCGGTCCTCTCGCCAGCCACGGCTTTCCTGGTGACCGACATCCTGAGCGACAACGCAGCCCGCACGCCCATGTTCGGCGCCAACAGCCCCCTGCGCCTGAGCCGGCCGGCCGCCGCCAAAACCGGCACCACCAGCGACTGGCGGGATAACTGGACGGTGGGCTATACTCGGTATCTGGTGGCCGGCGTTTGGGCCGGCAACAGCGATGGCCGACCCATGCGCAACGCCAGCGGCATCACCGGCGCGGCCCCCATCTGGCATGAGTTCATGGAGGCAGTCCTGGCCCGCCCTGAGCTGTGGGATACCCTGGAGGCGCCACCCGATCCGGCGGCCTGGACCTTCCAGCCGCCTCCCGACGTGGTCCAATTGCCAGATTGTCCGCCCGGCATGGCCTGCCGGCAGGGCGGTGAATATTTCAGCCGGGCCTGGCTGGAGCTGGTGGGCGAGGAGGGTCCCCTGGCCGACAGTGTGGAGCGGGTGCCCGCCGCGCCCATCTACGTCCAGCAAGGCGGGGAGACCCGGCTGGCGGCCTTCTGCCGCCTGGAAGGTGCCCTGGAACGGACGCTCCTGCGCATGCCGGGCACGTTGCCAGGCCAGGATGCCGAGGACGGGTCCGGGTGGCTGGCTGTTGAAGGCCAGGAGGGCAGCGGGGCGGCCAGCATGAGGCAGGAGCAACTGCAGGTGGTGGCCTGGGCCCTGCGGCAGGGCGCGCCGGTCAACCTGGGGCCGTGCGACCGGCTGCAGGAGCTGGTCCCGGCTGCGCTGGCCTTAGACCGGGAGACCGAGGATGCCGGCATGCGGGTGCTGGTGGATCTGGCCGGCGCCACGGAAGCAGATCCCGGCGCACCCGACCTGGCTACAGCGGTGGAGCTGGCGGCCATTGGTCAGCTCGCGGGGGGAGCGAGCCCCGGCGGCCCCTACAACCTGGTGGGGCCGGTGGTCCACAACTGGGCCTGTCCGGGCCAGTATGTGATGGGGCAGGTGGTGGATGCCAACGGCGCGCCGGTGGCCGGCGTGCGCATCCGCATGGAAGATCCGTGGGGCAACATCGCCGAAACGACGAGTAAGAGCGGCCCGGGGGATTACGGCCAGTTTGACTTTCCCATCTATGGCGCCGGGCCCCAGGATCTCATCCTGACGGTGCTGGACGCCGCGGGGAATCCGGTCAGCCCACCCATTGTCATTCCCCACAAGAAGGATGCGGAGTCGGACACGCCCTGTCATCACGTGGTACTGCGAGGTGGTTAAATCAAGGGCCTTCGGAAGGAACTGGCGGAAAAGCTGAGGCGTTGGAATATGGGCAGACCCGGTGGGTGGCCTTCGACCAGACATGTTCTGCTGTTGCTGGCGCTGTTGATCCTGGTGGGCTCCCTGTGGCTGGACCGGCAGGGGGCGGGGCATCTCTGGGCCCAGGCCAGTCCCCTGACCCAGACGCCGCTGATAACGCCCACCAAGAGCAACCGGGTGGTGAATGAGATTACCCATCCCCAGCCCGGCGATGCAGTGGCCGGCGTGGTGGAGATCTGGGGGACGGCGCTGGTGCCCTCCTACCACCGCTACGATGTCCATATTTCGCCGGCGAATCTGGACAACTGGCAGTGGCTGACCACCAGCTATCAGGTTGTGCGGGAGGATGTGCTCTACCGGTTGGACACCACCCAATTCCCCGACGGCTTCTACGACCTGCGGGTGCGTGCCATCCGGGATGATGGCAACTACACTGAGGCCTTCCTGCGGGGCCTGGAGATCCGCAATGCCAATCCTCCCACGCCCACGCCTGTGCCTGGTGCACCGCCCCAGCCGCCTTCGGTGCTCCCCACGCCTACACCCACCGTGGATGTAAGCAGCCGGGTTCCGGGCGGCCAGGGCTTCTACGCCCCGGACAATGGCGCGGTGTTGCGAGGTGCCGTGCCCATCGTGGCCACGGTCAATGGCCTGCCCAATCAGCCCTTTGCCCGCTACGAACTGGCCTTCTCCCGGGCCGGCTGGGAACAATGGCAGTGGCTGGCCGGCAGTGAGGAACAGTTCTGGCAGGCGCCCATCGCTGTGTGGGACACCACCCAGGTACCCGATGGGCTCTACGATCTCCGGCTGCGCATCATCTACCGGGATGGCAACTACAACGAGTATTTCTTGCGCAACCTGAGTGTGGCCAACCAGGGCCCGCCCACCCTGGCCTTCGCACCGCCTGTGGGCATTGTCTCCCCCCGGAGCGGCTGGACTGTGGGGCCGCTGGTGGATGTGGTCGGCACCGTGCCGGCCGAGGGCACGCTCCGCTGGGAGCTCTCCTGGTCGCTGGCCGGAAAGGAGGAGTGGCGGCTGTTGACCGTGAGCGATCGCCTTGTCCAGGATGGCCTCCTGGCTCGTTTGGATTTAAGCCAGCTTCAGGGACATCGGATCGACCTGCGGCTGCGCATTGTGCACCCGGACCAGAACTATCACGACCACGTGGTGCGGGATCTGACCATCCGGGTCGCTGAGTAAATCCTGGCAGAAATTCGCCGATGGTTTCCACCAGAGGTAGTGCCGCCCAATTTCTGCCGTGGTATTTACGCCAGACTGTACTGAGCCGGATCCATAGGATGCAGGGCCGTTGAATTTGGTCAGGATTTTTGGGTAAGGGTATAATGAGCGAATTGTGTTGCCCGTCCAACCGGCCTTTCGGGGCTGGGACCAGGAGGCGGGCCGGGCGGGCGCCCTCTGGCTGGCATCGCCAACGCCGGACGGCACCTAAGGCAGCCCCCGAACCCGGTTTCGCCTGGGACGTGCTGACACCCGTGGCTGCAGGCCTCATCAGGCAGCAGCCAACCGGTTTGTAGATATGGGTTTGTGGCTATCGCCGAGCATCTTTCGTCTGTTTGATTCACAGACATTGATTCACAGGGAGAAGGAGTGGTTGGTTATCGCTTCATAGAACGGTTGACGGCACTTTATTGACGGCTTATTGATGGCTTGTCTCACCCACATCCCATGGCCCGTCGTCCACCGCAGGCGTGGACGCTTTCTGAGCGCTTCACCGGTTTAAACCGGTTGGGCGAAGGGCCAAACAAAGCAGGACTTCGGTCTGATCCCCGATCGGCCGAAGAACAGAGATGGACTTCACAGTCAAGTTGGAGGTATTTCAAACAATGTTTAAATCGAAATTGACGCATATCGTCGGCGTCTTCCTGATTGCGGCTCTGCTGCTGGGGGCCCTGCCCCTGGGGTCGGCGGCGACGGTCCAAGGGGCACCCGTTGCCCAGGTGCGTTCCCAGCAGGTGGGCGGCACCATCCCCGGCGGCCAGTTCGCCAAGATCTGGCTGGGGCTGACCCCGACCACCCAAGGTGCCACCGTGACGGTCATCAGCGAGTGGGACCGCAACAATCCCGGCTCCCAGGGCCTGGGCTTCTACATCCTGGATCAGGACGGCCTGAACCAGGTCCTCTCTGGTAGCGCCAGGCTGCAGGACGTGAACCTGGCCGCCGGCTCTCAGTTCGGCGTGGATGCCCCGGCCAACCAGCTGGGCGCGCAGTTCCAGGCCACGGGCAGCTCCTACACCATCGTGGTCTACAACGACTCCAATAGCGATGCCAACTTTACCCTGACGGCCACCAACGCCGTCATCACCGACGACTCCGACCAGGTGCAGGATCTGTCGGCCCCCACCCCCGCCGCCACCGAGGAAGCGGAAGCCGAGGAGGCAGCGACGGCCGAGGCCACCCCTGCCCCTGCGACGGCCACCCCTGTTCCTGCGGCCACGGCTGTGACCACGGCCACCGCCACGGCTACCCCGGTGGCCGCCGTGAGCAGCACGCCCGGCGTGGTGCGGGCCACCCAGCTGCGGGGTGAGCTGCCCAACCAGAACGACCAGCACTACCTGGGGCTGGAACCCAGCGAACGGGATGGTAACATCACCCTGCTGCTCAGCTTTGAGCCCCAGGACAGCAGCGAGCTGGCCCGGCGCCTGAACTTCTGGGTGCTGGACCAGAATGGCCTCAACCGCTACCTGGATCCCAACGAAAATGTGATCCTGAGCAACGTGGCCATCGCCGCCGGCAGCGCGGACCCGCAGCTGGCCCCCAACCAGCGGCAGGCCAGCTTCAAGGCCTCTGGCTTTGGCCCCTACACGGTCATCGTCTACAACAACTCCACGGTCCCGGCCACCTACGAGCTTTCCATCGAAGGCGGCGTGCTGGTGGACGATTCCGGCCAGACCCTGACCGCTCAGCAGGCCCTCACCACGACCACCACCACGGCCCCGGCTGCTGAGGGCACCGCTACGCCCGCTGCCCAGGCCGCCACGTCCGGCACGGCAGCGACCAGCACCACCGGTACCCGCCAGGGCCAGCCGGGCGGCACCTACACTGTGCAGGCCGGCGACACCCTGAGCCTCATCGCCCGGGACATCTACGGCGATGTGAACCTGTGGGATGAGCTGTGCAGCTTCAACCAGCTCGCCGACTGCAACCGGATTGAGGTGGGCGACGTGATCCAGCTGCCCACCCGGGATCAACTTGCCTCTGGCGCGCAGGCGGCGCCCGCTGCCACCGCCACGCCGGCGCCTGCCGTCCAGGCCACGCCGACGGCCACCCCTGCCGCGACCACGGCTGTGACCAGCACCACGGCCATCACCGCCACGGAGAGCATGACCGAAACCGGCGCGGTGACCACCACCACGACGGCCACCACGACCACGAGCGCGGCCCCGTCGGCCAGCCTGAACATTGTGGATACCCTGGTGGCTTCGGGTGGCTTCACCACCCTGGTGGAGGCGCTCCAGGCGGCTGGCTTGGATGCAGCCCTGGAGGGCGCAGGTCCGTTCACCGTCTTCGCCCCCACCGATGCCGCCTTTGCCGCCCTGCCTGCCGGCGCCATGGATCAGTTGCTGGCCAATCCCACGGGCCAGTTGACCCAAATCCTGCTCTTCCACATCCTGCCCGGGCGGGTGACCTCGGCCGATATCACCAACGG
This sequence comes from Litorilinea aerophila, assembly GCF_006569185.2. Lineage (NCBI taxonomy): Bacteria > Bacillati > Chloroflexota > Caldilineae > Caldilineales > Caldilineaceae > Litorilinea > Litorilinea aerophila. The sequence goes on from NZ_VIGC02000007.1 coordinate 98,477, forward strand.
CATGCAGGCCACCACCCAGCAGGGCAAGCCGGTCAACTTTGAAGTGAGCGGCGACAGCATCAAGATCAACGGCGCCAACCTGGTGGTCAAGGACATCCCCGCCACCAACGGCGTGATCCACGTGATCGACGCGGTCATCCTGCCTCCGCCGGACTAAACCTGGCCTCCTGAGCGCGATGCCGCTTTTATGCGCATGAACCAGGGGCGTTCGACTTCCCGCCGGGAAGCCGAACGCCCCTTTTTTGCGCCTTTGCGTTCAAAAATGCCCTTTTGCAGCAGGGGAGTCATACCCTTTTTTCTGTCGCGTTTGCCGGTGTCGCACAGATGTGCTACACTGGCGGCCATGAAAACTCGCCGCCTTTCCCCCAGGACGACCACGCGGGTGCAGCCATGAACGATTCTTTCCCTTCCCGGCAGGAAAACCGCAGCCCGGCGGCCCAAACTGCCGATGTCACCGCCCAGACCGAGCTGGCCTCCTTTGATCTGGCCGCGTTTTTCGGCCCCACGGGCCCCCTGGCCGCCCACCTGGAGGGCTATGAGCCCCGTCCCAGTCAACTCCAGATGGCCCAGGCCGTGCAGCGGGCCCTGCTGAATCGGCAACATGCCCTGATCGAAGCCCCCACGGGCACAGGCAAGTCCCTGGCCTATCTGGTGCCGGCCATCCTCAGCGGACGGACGGTGGTGGTGGCCACGGCCAACAAGTCCCTCCAATACCAGCTGTATACCAAGGATTTGCCCCTCCTGGAACAGGTCCTGGAGCGGCCCATCCGGGCGGTGGTGGTCAAAGGCCGCAGCAACTTCGTCTGCAACCTGAAATGGGAAAAGGAGCAGGCCACCCAGCAATATTTCTCCCTCTATGATCGGGCGGATGAGCAGGTGGCCCAGCTTCGGGCCTGGTTGGAGACCACCGAGACGGGCGATGTGGACGAGCTGCCTTTCCTCCTCACCGGCGAGTTGAAAAGCCGGGTGGTCAGCTTCCCAGACGACTGCCTCCACAGCGACTGTCGCTACTATCACGACAACTGCTGGGTCAACTTCATGCGGGACAAGGCCCAGGAGGCCCAGCTCATCATCACCAATCACCACTTGCTCCTCAACGCCCTGGAACTGGGCGCGGCAGGCGAACGGATCCTGCCGCCGGCCTCGGTCTACATCATCGACGAGGCGCATCACCTGGAGCAGACGGCCACGGCCGTCTACGAGACCAGCCTCACCGACTACACCGTGCCCCAGCTACTGAATCGCCACATCTACCGGGAGCATATTGGCGAAGAACGGCTGGACGAGCTCCGATTTTTGAACACCCTGGCCTTCCAGGAGGTGGCCAACCTGAGCCGGGAGAATGCCTTCCGCATCGAGGGGGAGCTGGAGACATGCCGCCGGCTGGGGCGGGCCCTGCGTGCGTTGGCCCAGGAGATGACCCAGAAAAACCCCTACGGAGGCGACCAGGACGACCTGGATCGCCCCATGGAAACGTCCGACTCGGCAGGCGCCCGCGGCGTCGGTTCGCCGGACGAGGAGGCTGAAGCCCGGCGCAGCTACGAGCTGGCCATCACGGCGCTCAACAGCACCGCAGACAAGCTGATCACCGTGGCCGGGGCAGGGCGGGACGACGCCATGGTCCGGTATGCCGTGCGGGTCTACGATCGCCGCCAGGTCAGCCTGGAGGTCCACGCTGCGCCCATTGACCCGGCCAACCTGCTCAGCCGCTTCCTTTTTCACCCTGAAGACGAGGAAGGCCAGGCCAGGCGGACCGTCATCTGCACCAGCGCTACCCTGGCCACCAACGGCCACTTCGAACACTTCAAGCGCCGCTGCGGTCTGCTGACCGTGGGCGAAGAGTGGATCCTCCCCCCGGTCTTCGATTATCCCCGTCGCGCCCTCCTCTATCAACCGGCGTTGCCTTCGTACAACTGGAACCGTGCGGACGCCTTCTACGACGCGGTCGCGGCGGAGATCGAGCGCCTCCTGGAGGTGAGCCGGGGGCGGGCCCTCTGCCTCTTCACCAGCTGGAGCGGGCTACAACAGGTGAGCGCCCGCCTCCAGCGGCTGGACAGCCCCGGGATCTGGCCCATCCGCGCCCAGGGGGATGCCCCGCGAGACGCCCTCCTGGCTTGGTTTCAGCAGACGCCCCACAGTGTCCTCCTGGCGACCCGCTCCTTCTGGGAAGGGATCGACATTCCCGGCGATGCCCTCAGCCTGGTGGTGCTGGACAAGATGCCCTTTCCCACGCCGGGAGATCCCCTGCACAGCGCCCGCATGCAGGCCATCGAAGCCAGCGGCTCCAGCAGCTTCAGCGACTACATGCTCCCCCTGATGACGTTGACGCTGAAGCAGGGCTTCGGCCGCCTGATCCGCCGGGGCGATGACCAGGGGGTGGTGGCCATCCTGGACGAGCGGCTGAGCAGCAAAGGGTACGGGCGTCAGGCGCTCCAGGACCTTCCGCCGGCCCGCTTCAGCCGCCACTTCCGGGACGTCCACCGCTTTTTCCAGCAGGCCCTGGATTGTCCGGCCGAGTTCGCGCTGAACGTCTGGGCCCAGAACGACCAGGGTGGGCAGGGCCGCTGGCGCTGGCAGCTGTTGCGACTCCAGGACGGCAAGGCGGACACGGCAGATGGGGTGCTGCCCGGGGCGTCGGACCGGGTGGCGGGGGAGCTCCACGCCATGGCCCTGGGCCTCCAGGACCTGCGGCGGCGTATCACCCAGGCCGGCCGACGCCCGAGTCATTTCGCAGTGGAAATTCGCTGTAGCCCGGAGGCCGCCCAGGCACTTCAAGAGTCGGACCGCGCTCCTGCGCCCCTCCGGCGGATGTTGGCCGAAGTCCAGCGGGAACTGCCCCTGTGGCAGGCAATCCGAACGGTGGCCGTGCCCCGGCAGGAGGACGCCGTCCTGCCGCCGTCCCTTTCACTCGAGGGCGAGCCATGAATCCTCGCTGGTTGACCTGGGCCCGGGCTCTGCAGGCCATTGCCCAAAATGGCCTGACGTATGCCCGGGACCCCTTCGATGTGGAGCGCTATCAGGCGGTCCGGGAAGTCGCGGCGGAGATGTTCGCCTACCATACCGGGGAGCCGGTGGAGCGCCTGCGGGCGCTCTTTGAGCAGGAGGTGGGACACGCCACGCCGAAGTTAGATGTGCGCGGCGTCGTCTTTCAGGAGGGGCGGGTGCTGCTGGTGCGGGAGCGTTCGGACGGCGGCTGGACCCTGCCGGGCGGCTGGGTGGATATCCACGAATCCCCGCGCGCGGCGGTGGAACGGGAGGTGCGGGAGGAGTCGGGCTATGAGACCCGGGCCGTGAAGCTGCTGGCCCTCTACGACCGGGATCGCCACGGGCATCCGCCCCACCCGTTTCACATTTACAAGCTCTTCTTCCGCTGTGAGATTGTGGGCGGGGCGCCGGCGTCCAGTGTGGAGACCGATGGGGTCGGTTTCTTTTCCCTGGAGCGTTTACCGCCCCTCTCCCTTTCCCGGGTGACGGCTGCGCAGCTCGAGCGGTTCTTCCAGCATGAGCAGCACCCGGATTGGCCGACGGATTTTGATTGACGCCCCCGTCCCATCACAATCCCCATCACAGGCGCAACGGGCGGGCACGGAGGCCCGCCCCTACGAAACATGGGTGCTCCGGCCGGTGGGTGCGGTTTAACGGGAGACCATGTCCGGCGGCAGATGTTGGATGCGGTTGATGTAGCGGATGAGCAGGACGCCATCGGGCATGAAATCGATGCGGGTGATGGCGGTGTTGTAGTGTTGATAGTAGAATTCCCGGGCCGGGATCTGGTTGAACAGAGCCTTGATCAAGCTGTCGATAAAGGTCCCGTGGGAGACCAGGGCCACGCTTTCTTCCACCTCGTTGTTGCTGAGCTCCTGCGCCCGGCGTCGCAGGTCCCGGGCCACCCGGGTGGCCCGACCATAGCAGGCGGGCATGTCCTCGTAGCCCTGGAACCACCACCCTTCGTCGGTCACCTCGTCGGGAATGAGGACGTCCGGAAACTGTTCCTGGATCTGGCGACGGTTTAGCCCCGGCGCCACTTCGAGACCCTCCCCGGTGCGAGGATTGCCCCGAAACATTCCCCCATGCTCGTGAATATCGATCCAGATCGCCGGCCGCAGCCCCAACGCCTGGCCGATAGGGGCAGCTGTCTCCAGGGAACGTAGCATGGCGCTGCAGTAGAGATGGGTGATGCCGTAGCCGCTCCGCTCTGGAGCGGCGCTCTGCTCGCTGGGGCGTTCCGGGTGTTGGTTGTCCGCCAGGTGTTGGGCTACCATCTGGGCCTGGCGGCGTCCCAGTTCGGTCAGTGGGGGATCGATGTATCGCTGGGCCATGTATTCATCGTAGCCCAGGTCCAGGGCCAGCCGATTGTTGGCCGATTCGGCATGGCGAATGAGGAAAAGCTTCATGGTCGTATGCTACCCTTCCAGGCTGTCGTTTCCAGGTTGTTGTCATCCATCTGGACCGCTCTCGTAAATCCTGGCAGAAATTCGCCGATGATTGCCACCGGCGGTCGTGCCGCCGAACTTCTGCCAGAACCGCTCCGCCAGACTGTATCAGGGCCAAGATACCATGGCTTGAAGGCGAGTCCAAATCGGCCCCTGGACGGCCAGGCGGTTGGCGTTCCCCTGTGATAAAATGGTTAGCCGCAGAGGGCGCAGCGGAAGTCCAGAGAGAACTCAGAGAAAACCCGGCGTGCTCTGTGCCTCTGCGGTCTTCTTGCGATAGAGCCAGATATTGGTTGAAGGAGTAGAGAACGGGATGCCGTACACCACACTGATTTCAACGGAGGAGCTGGCCCGGCACATCGGCGATCCAGACTGGGCCATCGTGGACTGCCGCTTCTCCCTGCAGGACACCGAGCAGGGGCGGCGGCACTACCTGGCAGCGCATATTCCTGGGGCTGTCTACGCCCATTTGGATGAGGACCTCTCCGGCCCCATCATTCCAGGCCAGACGGGGCGCCATCCCCTGCCCGCCCAGGCCACTTTCGTCGAAACCCTGTCCCGCTGGGGCATCGACGAGGGGGTGCAGGTGGTGGCATACGATGACGCCGGCGGCATGGTGGCCAGCCGCCTCTGGTGGATGCTGCGCTGGCTGGGTCACGAGGCAGTGGCAGTCCTGGATGGCGGCTGGCTCCGCTGGCAGCGGGAAGGCAGACCTGTGGGGCGGGGAAGCGAGTCCCGGCCAGCGCGAACCTTTGTGCCGGCGCCCCGGCCAGAGCTCCTGGCCGATGTCCACGAAGTGCTCGCCGCGCTGGAAAATCCCCACGTTCGGCTGTTGGACGCCCGTAGCGCCGACCGCTATCGGGGCGAAAATGAGACCCTGGATGCCCGGGCCGGCCATATCCCCGGGGCCATCAGCGCCCCCTATGCCGAGAATCTGGACGCCGAGGGCTGTTTCCAGAGCCCGGAGGCGCTGCGGGAGCGATTCACCCGGTTGCTGGCGGGCACGCCCCCCGAGCAGGCCATCTTTTACTGCGGTTCTGGCGTGAGCGCAGCCCACAACCTGCTGGCCCTGGCCCACGCCGGCCTGGGGGACGCCCGCCTGTACGTGGGCTCCTGGAGCGATTGGATCAACGATCCCAACCGGCCCATCGCGACGGGTGAGGAGCCTTCCCAGGCATAACGCCCGGCGGGCCACTTCCGGTATTTGTCGTCGCCGGGGCGTCTACTCTTCGGCTTCGGCCCGGCAAGAGACACATTCGACACACATCCATTGGACAGGTGCATTGGACAGGTGATCATGGAAAAGCTTTTCGTGGTTCTGGGGGCCCTGTTAGGAGGCCTGGCGGTGGCGCTGGGCGCCTTTGGGGCCCATGGATTGCAGGGACGTCTGACCCCGGATCTGTTGCAGGTGTACGAGACAGGGGTACGCTATCATTTTTACCATGCCCTGGCCCTCTTCGCGGTGGTGATGGCCATGGGGCGCTGGCCCAATACGGCCTGGCTGGCGGCGGCTGGCTGGCTCTTCGTGGTGGGGATCTTGATCTTTTCGGGAAGCCTCTATGCGCTGGCCCTGTCCGGTGTGCGCTGGCTGGGAGCCATCACTCCCCTGGGCGGGGTGGCCTTTATTGCGGGCTGGATCTGCCTGGCCTGGGGCGTCTGGCGCGGGTAGTAGCCGGAGGTATAAAGAGGTATGAGGTAGAAAGTCGTCTGAAGCTGGCCTGTTGGCGTTAGCCTGGCGTACCTCGATGGGAAGGCGCGAGGGTCAGCTCTGCCAGGGGCAGGTCGAAAAAGTCGGCCACGGCCTGGGCCAGGCGAGGAATTGCCCCGGAGACATGGCGGGGCAGGGGGTGGAAGGGTTCCACCCGAATGTGGAGGCCGGCGGCCTTTCGGTCGTAGCGCCAGGTGGCCTGCGCCCGGCCGTGGGCCAGGACGATCCCCTCGATGTGGCCCGCGGGCCGCCAGATTTTCTTGTAGTCCTGGGCCGCGGTGACCCAACCCTTGTCCCGGTGGGCCAGCAGCAGGGGATCGAAGCGGTAGAGCATGGCCACGGGCCAGGCTTCCGCTTCCGGCGGTGACGAGGCCAGCGCCTCCAGGTCCGAGGCCAGGGCCAACAGCTCCGCGCCGCCTACCTGCACCGATGCCAGTTCTGGCTCCAGGGCGTTCAGCCAGCGGCGAGCCTGGCCCATGGGCGCTCCTCGCCAGTAGGCGAAGTCCTGGGCTGTGGCAGGGCCGTAGGTGGCCAGGTAGCGTCGGGCGATCTCCTGGTTGGCTTCATGCGCGGGGGGCGGATTCCAGGCCAGGTCTGGCAGCCAGCGTTCCCGGTGGGCGAAGTGTCCCTCGTTGCCCACCCGCCCGGCGTGGCAGGCATGGCCCAGCCGCACCAGGTCGGCAAAGATGCCGCCCCAGGCGGAATAGAGATCCTCGTGCAGGTCCAGGTCCGCTGCGCGCAGGTCGCTGCGCCCCATACTCTCCCGGCTGCGCAAGAGCCCGGCCACCTGCTCCACCAGCGTGGCGTAGTCGGTGCCATCGGGTGCGTAGTGGGCCCTGCGGCGTTCCCACCAGGTGCGGTTGATGGAGCGGGCTCCGTGGAGCAGGGGCCATTCCCGGCTGGGGTAGAGGTGCAGGGTGCCCCGCTGCCCCCAGAGCTTTACCAGGGTGCGGGTATGGTAGAGGCGTTCTTCCAGGGCCGTGTAGGTCAGCCCCGCTGTCCGATTCCAGAGAGACAGGCCGGCCGCGGAGAGGATTTGGGCCTGGACGCCCACCAGCGCGGAGGCCGCTTCTTCGGGCGAGGCGTAGGGGTGGACCAGCCCCGACCGCTGGAGTCGAAACCAACGTACCTGTTCGGGGGTCAGTCGCAAAGGGGTGGCGGAAGGCATGGACGCCGTCACCGTTGCCGGGCTCGGCCCGGCTGTGTGGGGCGCTGGAAGCGCATGGCGTAGAGGCTCATGCCGCAGTAGTAGACCACGTAGAGGAGGGAAATCCACACCAGCCAGGGGGCGTGGGAGGGGTACTGGGTCAGGATGATCACATTGACAATCCCCCAGATGCCGGCCAGGGCCAGGGTCAGGTTGCGGTGCATGGTGGTGCGGGAGGGGTAGATGTATTTGACGGGCACGAAGACCAGGGCGCTCAGCAACACGATGATGGCCAGGTTGATCCAGCCGTTGAGGCTGAGGATGAACATGTAGAAGACCATGATGTTCCAATAGGAGGGGAAGCCCTTGAAGTAGTGGTCTTCGGTCTTGGCGTCGCTCTGGCAGAACTGGTAGGCCGAAGCCAGGAGGATCAGGACGGCCCCGATAAAGGCTGCCTGCCGGGGGAGGAAGTCGGCTGTGTAGAGGAAAAAGGCGGGCACGAAGACGTAGTTGAGAAAGTCGATCATGTTGTCTAACAGCGCGCCGTCAAATTCCGGCAGCACTTCCTTGACCCGTACCCGCCGGGCCAGCAGGCCATCGAACGAATCGACGAAGACGGCGGCACCCATCCAGGCGAAAGCAAGCACCCATTGGCGGTTGGTGATGGCCAGCAACGCCAGGAGCCCCCAGATGGCGCCGGAAGCCGTGAACAGGTGGGCACCCCAGGCGACCAGCTTCTGTTTTGTCGAAGGGGTCCACTGGGTGTCTTGCGAGTCGATGTAGATCTGGTCCATATCCTCAAAACTTCGATCGGCGACTGGGGATGACATCTGGAAATGACATAAGGTCGCGTGCATTGTACCACAGCTGCTGGGATTTGGGGAGAACCGGTGGCAGCCCCACACCCCGAATTTGGGCCCTCCATTTGCCATCACCTTACTGAATGTTATAATAAATCGCCGTCTGCTACCTATTTCCCATGGAACTCCTCCAGAAGGGAGTGGCTGTTTTGTTGGATACGCGACATTCGGAGGGTGCTGGATCCATGCCGAAGGCTTCGGCCCTGCCTGAAGGCCATGATGCGCTGCCGGGTGACGACCGGCTCGATGGCCTCCCCGTGGATGAGGAGCGGGCACGCAAGCGGATGGCCGTGGGGCTGGCACCCTATCGCCCTACCGCCAAGGCTCGACCTCAGCGTCCCCCCGATAGCTCCTCCCTGGCAGACTGGGCCTGGTTTCCCCCTGTCCTCCTGGTGGGGGCGGTGCTGGCCATCAGTCTGCTGCTTGGTGCCCGGCTTCTCCAGCGTTCACCTGGGGACTGGCTGCAGAACCGTTCGTCCGGTGCGGCGCTGGTCGTCCCCGCTCCATCCTACCGCCTGGTGGTCGCCGAGGATTTCAGCCGAGCCCCTGCCCGGCTGGCCGATGGGGTGATGCCCGACCAGTGGGAGATGGCGCTGCTGCCGGATGAAGCCCGCTACCGCCTGCGGGTCTGGCCGGGACATCTGGCCTGGAGCCTGGTGGGCTATCGGCCGGATGTGCCCTATCGAGTACAGGCCAGCATGACGGTCGATCCGACCACCCCCTGGGGCATGGCCGGGCTTCTGGTGCGCCATCAGTCGGAGGAGGATTTCTACCTGTTTGTGGTGGATGGACAGGGGCGCTTTCAGGTGCAGCGACAGCAGGAAGGCGTACTGGCCACAGTGGCTGCCTGGGAGACGGCCCCCAGCCTGAACCGGGCAGGCACAGCCAACACCCTGATGGTCGAGGACGATGGACAGGCGTTGCGTTTTTATGGCAACATGATCCTGCTCAGCGAGATTCGGGAGATGGACCTCCCGCCCGGTGGGGTAGGCCTGGTGGCCGGTGTTGGGGAAACGCAGCCGGGCGATCAGCCAGAGCCTCCCTACGCAGCGGTTTCGGTGGACTGGTTCCAGCTCTATCAGGCGGTAGAATCCGGCCAGCCACAGTAGCTTGCCTGTTGGGCGACGTTGGCCGGCTGGCCCGTGGACGGACTGGAGGTGAGTCCTGTGGCCCGAGAATCTGTGGCAAGTCAGTTTTGGCAGGCCGTTTCGGAGGGGGATGACAGCCGGGCCGAAGCCCTGGTGGCCCAATTGGGCGCTGAAGATGTGCCTTCCCTGACGGAACAGCTCCGTTCAACTCAACCGGATATCCGGTGGTGGGCGGCCCGGGCCCTGGCCCAGGTGGGGGATGCCCGGGCCGTGTCCGGCCTGGCCGGGGCCCTGGCTGATCCGGAGGTAGCGGTCCGGGCTGTTGCTGTGCGAGCCCTGGCCCAGCTATCCTCCCGCTGTCCGGATCCGGTGCGGACCTGCCTGCCGGCCATGGCAGCCCTCTTGCGGGATCCGGATGGGCTGGTACGGCAGGCGGCAGCCGATGCCCTGGCCCTCTGCGGCGAGGACGCTGTTCCGTTGCTGGCGGAGATACTGGCCCGGGGTAGCGCCCCAGAGCGTAGCCGGGCTGCCTATGCCCTGCGCAAGATGGCCTGTCTACCGGCGGCCGTGGTCCTGTATCGCTACCTGGATGATGAGAATCTGCTGGTTCGGACTCACGCCTACGAAGGGTTAGACGATCTGGGCTACCTGGAGAACACCTTGCTCCTGCCGTAAGGTTTTGAGCCGCACCGAGAGGTAGCATTTTCAACTGACTTGATATCCGCCAAAAGATGCGCTATAATCCCATTGTGGCCGTCGTCGATTGGGTTGTTTTGGCTTTTTCTATCCTGTTCATACGAAGTTGGCACTCATTTTTCTCCTCTGGACGGCGGCCCGTCAGCGGTGGTGAATCCCGGCAGTACCCCTTCTCTGGAGGGCTGGGGTATGTCCACCGATAGTGATGGCAGTACAACTCGTCACAAGCTGTTTGACCTGCCTGTTCCACGTGGCCGATTTTATATGGCGACATTCACAGGTAGCAGCAGGAAACATCGCAGCGAGAAACGAGGAAATGGCTGGCCCGGCCGGACTCCTTCTAGTAAATCCCGGCAGAAATTCGCCGATGGTTTCCACCAGAGGTAGTACCGCCGAATTTCTGCCGTGGTATTTACGCCAGACTGTACTAGGTGCTGACAGGCCCGTCCCTTCGCCCCTAACCCGTCCTGGCCCATGAGCGGCAGTCGGTTGCCGGCATCTCGCCAGACCAGCACTTCAACACCAACATTGATTTCACTAGCGGACTCTTTTGTCCGCGCCATGAGCGGTTGATTGATCCAGGGAACGTATGGTTCAAATTCATTTCAGTCGTTTTATCGGTCGGCTCAGGGATGCGATGCCTCGACATCAGCAACCGTTCCCTGACAGGGTTTTGGCATTTCATTCGAGGATGCATTCAGGGACAGAGGCCCTGGGCTGGCAGGTGGTCCGTTGGACCCCTTTGTTGTTACTGGTCCTTCTTTTAGGGGGCTGTGTAACGGCCGTGCCGGTGCAGCAGGCCAACACCGGCGTGGGACAGATGACAGCCCAGCGCCTGTCAGAGATTGCCGGCTATGAGCTTCCCGCATCCACCCCGGAAGCACTGCCAGAAGTTAGCGCCGTGGTCATCACAGAAGGGTCCCGGGCCAATGTGCGCAGCGGCCCGGGTCTGGACTTTCCCATCGTCGCCAAAGCGAACCCCGGCGACACTTTTACCGTGGTCGGCAAGAGCCAGGATGGGGAATGGTGGCAGGTCTGCTGCGTGAATGGCTCCGATGAGGCACAAGGAGACACAGCCTGGCTGGCCAGCGTGGTGGTGGAGATAGACGGGGACGGCGATGCAGTGCCCGTGGTTACCCCACTCTTTGACGAAAACCTGGAGGCTACCTGGCGGGTGGACTGGCAATGTGGCTCAGAGCGGTGTGATGTGAAACACTGTACTGCCACGGTTCATGCCACGGCCGGTGAGTCGGGTAACCAGCAGTGGCTTCAGGTGGCCCACGAAGCCCAGTGGGCCGATGACTGCTTCCCGCCGGATTCCTGGGTTTTCCAGGTAGATCGATATACGGGCCGGGAACGCAGTGGCCAGTTCATCGATAACTTCCTGTACAACTACTGGTTGGGTATGGAGCCAGGGCCGGCCACCAACGTCTTCACCCTGGATGACGGGCGCAAGGTGGTGGTCTGGTGCAGTGGCCCCCATGAACTGGAGATTGCCGAAGGTGATGGCTGGGACACGGTGTATCAGGGGGAAACCTGCCACGACGTACGCACTGGCACCCTGGTCTCCCTGTCCTACACCAAGCGCTGGCTCTTCACCGGTGAATACCAGGGCCAGCAATATGAACGGGCCTATTTTGGCGATTACGAGACGCTGGAACAATATCTGGTAGACGCCAATTATAGCCTGTACTACGTGGACTGATTGACGCAGGCTGAACCGGGCGACCCAACATCTGGGTCCTCTTCCGCTTCGGGTTCAATCGGCGAGGGCCGATTAACCATAGATTTTGTCATCGGCGAAGTTCATTCCCATCTATCCATTTATTTATTTCGGAGTCACAGAAGGAGCTCTCAACTATGACTCGAAGCAGACGTATTCGTATCCTCTTTGCACTGATCATGGCGGTGGCCTTGATCTTGCCGGGGACGGTGGCCTACGCCGCGACCGGCCCGGCCACGCCGCCGCCGGTGGCCATCAAGGGCCCGCGCCTGAGCCCGCCGGCCATCCCCCACAGCAGCGTCCTGAATCCCTACACCATCTACAACAACCTGCTGGTACCGCCGGGTCTGCCTCAGGCCTCTGTGGAAGCCAACGCAGCCGATGGTGGCCGCACCCAGGAGAAGCCTGGCCGGGGTATCCGCCAGACGTCCACCGGCATTGGTTTTGGCCTGCTGCTCTATGAATCGCCCAATGTCTGCAATGACTTCAACCCGGGCGACCAATGGGCGGCCAAGAACGCTGTGAGCGATGTGTGGACCGACTGGTTCGCCGGCTGGGCCCCCTTCGCCATCGACAATGGCCTCTACCAGGCCAAGAACGTGACCTTCTCCATGGAGCGCTCCGTGGGCCCCGGCAACCGCTACGGCGCCAATGAGCACTCTGCCAAGATCGCCAGCAACCAGCCCTATGCGGCCGGCTTCGGCAGCCCCCTGATCAAGGTGCCTGCCGGTTACGCGGGTGGTAAGGTGATGGTCAGCGTCAAGTACCTCATCTGGGACCATGACACCGGCGGCAAGCAAGGCGGCCCCGATGGCTTCGACTATGACTGGGCCTCCCTGGGTGTCAAGCCCGATGCCTACGGCGACAGCGCCTACTACGTCAACGGCTATGTTCGGGGTGAATGGGCCGAGCTGACCAACACCGTGGACCTGGGTGACAGCGAGTACATCATGGTCCTGCTCCAGGGTCAGTCGCCTGGCGCCTTCAACTCCAACATCTACTTCGACGATGTCAAGATCGCCTTCATCGATGCCAACGGCAATGGCAAGTACCTCAAGGACTGCAAGCTGGAAGAGTCCGTGAAGTAAGCCATTCCTGGCTCCACGTCGATGAACGAACAGAGACTCGCCCCGGCCGGGGCGAGTCTCTGTGTTTTCTTGATAGTCAGTGTGATATCGCGGACGGAGCGGCTATCCCACAGGGACGCCTGGGGCCTCCACGGGCTGGAATCCTGTTTCCTGCAGATACTGCTCCAGATCCCGGCGGGCCCGCTCGGCGTAGCGGGCATATCGTTCCGTTTTTTTGCGCACCCGCCGGGGCAACTCGGGCAGCAGCCCCATGTTCGCCTTCATGGGCTGAAAATTGTCCGGCTCGGCATGGGTGATGTAGTAGAGCAGGGCCCCCATCATGGTGGTTCGGGGGGGCGTCAACAGAGGTTCTCCTTGCACCAGCCGGACCACATTGATGCCGGCAATTAGGCCGCCCATGGTGCTACCCACATACCCCTCCGTCCCGGTGATCTGGCCGGCAAAGAAGAGATCGTCCCGCCGGCGGAACTGCAGGGTGGGGTGCAGCAAGGTGGGGCTATTGATAAAGGTGTTGCGGTGCATCTGCCCCAGCCGCACGAACTCCGCCTCTTCCAACCCGGGGATCATGCGCAGGATCTGCTCCTGGGCCCCCCAGCGGATGTTGGTCTGGAAGCCCACCATGTTGTAGAGGGTGCCGGCCACGTTGTCCTGGCGTAGCTGGACCACGGCGTAGGGGCGCTGACCGGTACGAGGGTCGATCAGCCCCACCGGCCGCATGGGGCCAAAGGCCAGGGCGTTGATGTCCCGGCTGGCCAGTACCTCGATGGGCATGCACCCTTCGAAATAGCGTTCCAACTCCTTTTCGAATTCCTTCAGGGGAATGCGAGGAGCCTCCAACAGGGCCCGAACAAAAGCCTCGTATTCTTCCTGGTTCAGGGGACAGTTGATGTAATCCCCTTCGGCGTCGCCCAACTCGCTCTCCCGGTCGTAGCGGCTCTGGCGGAAGGCAACCTCCATGTTGATGCTCTCGGCGGTGACGATGGGCGCCATGGCATCGTAGAAGTAGAGGTATTTCTGTCCGGTGAGCGCCTGGATCTGTTGGGTCAGGGCATCGCTGGTGAGGGGCCCGGTGGCAATGATGGTGGGGCCTTCGGGAATCTCCTGCACCTCTTCCCGGATGACTTCGATGTTGGGGTGCCCTGTGATGGCCTCTGTCACCTCGGCTGCGAAATCCTCCCGGCTGACGGCCAGGGCACTGCCGGCGGGCAGGGCGTGTTTGAATGCCGTGCGGATGATGAAACTGCCCATGCGCAACATCTCGTTTTTCAACATGCCCAGGGCCCGGTCGGGCAGGGTACTGCCCATGGAGTTGCTGCAGACCAGCTCGGCCAGCCGATCCGTGACATGGGCCGGGGTGGATCGGGCGGGGCGCATTTCGTATAGCCGCACTTTCAAGCCCCGATTGGCGATCTGCCAGGCCGCCTCCGAGCCGGCCAGGCCCCCGCCGATGATGGTGATGGTCTCACTCATGGACATCTCCCCTCCATACAGGGCAGGCTGGGATACCGGCAGCCTGCAATCTGCTCCGCGCTTCTCTCCGGGGACGCCTCCCGCCGGGGGACCGGGGACGTGCCCGCCACTTCCAGCCTGGGATACGTACCCAGGATCTGCACAAATGGATGTACCAAACGATTTATTTTAACAAAGGGGACAGCCCTGTGCCAAACAGGATCCCACCTGCACCTCATCCACTCCTCATCTACATCCACTCTTCATCTACTCCTGGTACGTCTTGGGCGTCGGTGCTATACTTGAATCACGATGATTCAAGTATAGCACTATCTTTGCACTTTATGTTCAGCTGTGACTCCATGTTCAGCCGTGACTCTGCTGCAAAAAGCCACAGATGACACGGATGACATCGCCTCTGAGGATGTTCCCTCCGCACATGGGCTACCATCATGACGCGGAGTCGGCATCCTCAGAGGCGTCCTTAGGGGAAAGCTATCGGCGAATTTCTGCCAGGGTTTATTACAGAGACGCGGAGCACGCTGAGTTTTCTCTGAGATCTCTCTGGACTTCCGCTGCGCCCTCTGCGTCTCAGCGGTGATAGAACTTTTTTGCAGGAGAGCCATCCTTGACTTCCCTGCAAAAAGGGCATTTTTGAACGCAAAGGCGCAAGGGCGCAAAGAAACTCAGGGGAGAGTAACTCGAATCAGCGTTCATCTGCGTGAGTCAGCGTCTTCATTTGACCTTTGTGCAGTAGAGCCAAGGATGGAAAATCCATGAACGCGGTGGACATCATTGTAAAAAAGCGAGACGGGGAAGAGCTCACCGCCGAGGAGATCCAGTTTTTTGTGGACGGCTTCGTTCGGGGGGAAATCCCCGACTACCAGGTGGCGGCCTGGGCCATGGCCGTCTACTTCCAGGGCATGACCGAGGCAGAGACCACTGCCCTCACTCTGGCCATGGCGGCCAGCGGCGATCAGCTTGACCTCCATACCAGCCTGCCGCCGGGAACCGTCATCGTAGACAAGCACTCCAGCGGCGGGGTCGGCGACAAGACGACCCTGGCCGTGGCGCCCATCGTGGCGGCCTGTGGCCTGCCGGTGGCCAAAATGAGCGGCCGGGGGCTGAGCTACACAGGCGGGACCATCGACAAGCTGGAAAGCTTCCACGGCTGGACGCCGGACCTGGATGAGGAGCGCTTTCGGCGACAGCTCCAGGAGATAGGGCTGGTCATCGCCGGCCAGACGGCCAACCTGGCGCCGGCCGACAAAATCCTCTACGCCCTGCGGGATGTCACCGGGACCGTGCCCAGCCTTCCCCTCATTGCCAGCAGCATCATGAGCAAGAAGCTGGCCGCCGGCGCCGACGCCATTGTCCTGGATGTGAAATGCGGCCGGGGCGCCTTCATGGAAACGGTGGAGGACGCCTCCCGGCTGGCCGAGCTCATGGTCGCCATCGGCACCCGGGCCGGCCGCCGCATGACGGCCCTGATCACCCAGATGGACCAACCCCTGGGGCGGGCCGTGGGCAATGCCCTGGAGGTCAAAGAGGCCATCGCCACCCTGCAGGGGCAAGGCCCCGCCGATTTCGCGGAGCTGGTGGAACAGGTCGCCGTGGAGATGCTCCGGCTGGCGAGGCCCACCGCGGCACCGGCGGACTTGCAGGCCCAGGTCCGCCAGACGGTAGAATCCGGCGCCGCCCTGGCAAAGTTTCGCGCCTTTGTGGCGGCCCAGGGCGGCGATCCGGCCCAGGTGGACGAGCCGGATCGCCTGCCCCAGGCCCCTGTGGTGCAGCCTGTGCCAGCGTCGGCCTCCGGGTATGTCCAGGCCATCGATCCCCGGGCCATCGGGCTGACGGTGGTGGATCTGGGCGGCGGACGCCATCGCAAGGGCGATCCCATCGACCATCGGGTCGGCGTGGTGTTGCAGGTCAAGGTGGGGGATTCGGTGGAGGCCGGCCAGCCCCTGGCCCTGGTCCATGCCGCCGATGCCGAGGCTGCCAGCCAGGCCGTCCAGCGGGTACTGGCCGCCTTTGAGGTGGGCCAGGAGGCTGTCGCTCCCCTGCCCCTGATCCACGGGCGGATCGGCCCTACCAGTCCGTCTGACGACGTTCGGTGACCACCGTTTCGAAAACTCGGCTGGTCTGGCGGGCGATGTTGGACCAGTTGTAGTGGTGGCGTACCATGCTCAGGGCGCGTGCCCGTCGCTGCTGGGCCGTCGTCGGGTTGGAGAAGAGTTGATCCACGGCCCAGGCGATGCTATCAGGGTCGTTGGGGTAGACGGTCAGCCCGTTGACCAGGTGTTGTACCACCTCACCCAGACCGCCCACGTCGCTGGCGATCACATTGCAGCCCAGGGCCATGGCCTCCAGCGCCACGATGCCGAAGGGCTCGTAGAGGCTGGGGAAGATGGCGGCGTCGGCAATCTGGTAGAACATGTCCCGCTCCTGGTCGCTGATGAAATCCAGGAAGACCACGGAGCGTTCCACCCCCAGCTCGTGGGCCAGGGGCCACATCTTGCGGCTGTTCTTGCCGCCCACCAGCAGGCGCACGTCGGGATAGCGGCTCAGGATCTTGGGCATGGCCTGGAGCAGCACATGGAGGCCCTTTTCGTGGACGATCCGGCCCACGTAGAAGAGGAGCCGTTCGCCGTTGGGCGCATAGCGGGTCCGCAGGGTGCGTCGTTCCTCCGGCCGGCAGTGGTGGAGTCTGGCCGGATCGATGCCGTTGGGGATGACGCTGATCTTGTCCTGGGGCTGCTGGAAGTAGCGGTGTACCTCGTTGCGCATGAAGTTGCTGCAGACGATGACCCGCCAGGCTTCGTGGCAGATCTGCCACTCCAGGGCGTCGATCTGCTGGCTGGTGTAGTTGCAGATCTGCCCTTGATGGCGCCCTCGTTCTGTGGCGTGGATGGTGGTCACCAGGGGAACCTTCCACTCATATTTGAGGGCCACGCCGGCAGGACCAGCCAGCCAGTCGTGGATGTGGATCAGATCGTATTGGCGGTCTAACACCAGTTGGCGGGCGTAGGCCAGCAGCTGCTCGTTGCTGGCCACCACGCTGTTGTACAGGTCGTGGGGATCCAGGGGCGGTAGATCCAGCCGATGGACCGTCACAAAGTCATTCACCGTTTCCACGGCGTAGCCGCCGGCATAACGGGTGGTGATGAGGTCCACCTGTTGTCGGCCATGGTCGGTCGCCAGGCCGCCCAGGCGAGGCACCAGCCCCGCCACATGGCTGCCCATTCCTCCCACGATGTATGGGGGATATTCCCAACTTAACATCAACACCCGCAACATACGTTTCCTGTCATGGACTGGCTCGGTGTAGGGCTGTTGATAGGCTAGCATTTCCACCTCTTACGCTGATTCAGCTCAAACAGCGGAATAACCGGGCGAGGAGCCTCCTACGCCCTGGGGTCGCCAGGCGATTAAGGGTTGGATCGCCCTTCACGCACCCCAGGGGCGGCTTCTGGAGGTACTCCGCCTGCATCGGCCTGGTTCGTCGGCGGCTCCAATGCCTCCAACGATAAGGGGATGCTTTCTCCGCCAGGTAGAAGCTGGAACAGGCGTACTTCCCAGCCACCCGCTGGCGGGATGGTGATCCCGCTGATCACAGCAATGGCATAACGTGTGCTCTGGTAGACCAGATACGCAGCGGGCGAGTTGGGGGTGTGGGTGGTTGCCCACGGATTATACCCGGAGTCGCTCCAGATCGCCCAAAAGACGGGTCCCGTGATGGTGGCCCTGGCCCCAAAAACCGGGTCGCCCCCCTGGCTGGCCAGCCAGAACGGGATCTCTGGTTGAACCTGACGTACGGCTGTCAGCATCTTCGCCCCTTCTGCCGGGCTGCCCAACCACAGAACCGCATCGGTGGCTCGCAGCCCACTGATCTGCCAGGCCCCATCATCGACCCATTTTACTTCTATGGCTGGAAGGGAGATCTCTATTCGCGGCCAGCCCGCTTCCCAGCCAGCCAGGATCAGCCGCTGGGCTCCCTGGGCAGCGGCCGCTGTGGCCACCGCCTCGATCAGGCCGGACGCCCACTGGCTGGGCGGGTCTTGGGGTGGGGCAAAACCGTGGGGACGGGCAACCTGAAAGGGCACCACCCAGTGGGGGGCGCCCTGCCCGAGAACGGGCAACACCGCGCGCCAGGTGGCCGGATCCAGGGGGCCCACCACGGCATGCACCGCTGGATCGACCAGCAGCTTCTCGGCCGCCCGGCGGGCATGGTGGGGCTCGGCCATGTCGTTCAACGCCAGGGGCAGGATATCCAGGTGGGGGGCCGGGGTGTCCTGGATGGCAGCCCGCATGGCCGCCAGGGCCTCGTAGCCGCTCTGGCGGTAGAGGCCCTCAAAGGGCGCCAGCAGGCCAATTTTCACCATGGGGCGGATGGAGCGGCAGGATCCCAGCCAGAGGGATGCACCCAGCAGGATACACCACAGCCAGATCAGGGAGCCGGAAGGCCTGGCATCCTGTCGGCGGCCCTCTAGTAAATCCCGGCAGAAATTTGCCGATAGTACCCACCAGAGGGCGTGCCGCCGAATTTCTGCCGTGGTATTTACGCCAGACTGGACTAGCCGCCGACAGTCGCCTTCGGTTTCACAGGCAGCCATGGCGCTACCGGTAACCGTAGATCTGCAGGTTCTGCTGATGTTCGGCCAGCGTCTGGGCGAAGACGTGGCGGCCATCATCCCCGGTGCCCAGGAAGAAGCAGTAGTTGGTCACGGCCGGGTTGCGGGTGGCCTCGATGGCGCTCAGGCCAGGACTGGCAATGGGACCCGGCGGCAGGCCTGGGTAGAGATAGGTGTTGTACGGGCTGTTGACAGCGGCGTACTCTTCGATGCGTTCCGGCTTCCACCACCAGTTGCCCACCGTCCCCCGCGCGTACTGGACGGTGGGGTCGGCCTGGAGGTAGTTGCCACCCACTTCGGCGGTGCAGGTGCCGTTGAGCCGGTTGACGTAAACGCTCGCGATTAGCGGGCGCTCATCTGCCTGGACAGCCTCCCGCTCCACGATGCTGGCCAGGGTGATCAGATCCCGGCCGCTCAGGCCACTGCTGCCACCCACCAACAGGCCTGCCTGGCCCACTTTGGCCTCGAAGTTATCCAGGAAGGAGCGGAGGACCACCTCCGGATCGCTGGCCAGGACCGGGAAGCGGTAGGTGTCCGGGAAGAGGTACCCCTCCAGAGAGGCATCGGGCGGCAGGTCCTGCAGGAAGTCGTAGTCGTTGAAGAGGCTCAGGCTGCGGGGCTGGCGCACCGCGGCCAGGAAACGGTCCGGCTCGATGACGTTGTTCTCCGAGAGCCGTTCGGCGATCTCCTCGGCCCGGAAGCCTTCGGGAATGGTGACCAGCACCTCTTCAAAGAGGGCCGTCTGGAGGGCCTCCGCGATCTCCGGCATGGTCATGGTTTCCGACAGCATGAAGTTGCCCGCCTCGATGCGCCGCTCCAGACCTGTGACCCGCAGGTAGAGGTTGAAGAGGTCCGCGTCCCGGATCAGCCCTTCCTCCTGCAGGCGGGCAGCGATGAAACGGGCCGGCTCGCCTGGAATGATGGTGAAGGGACGGGGGCGGGGGTCGGTGCCGGCGGGCAGGTAGAGCTCATTTTCCCGCAGGCGCAGGCTGAAGGCCAAAATCTGGCGTTCGATATTTTCCGGCGTCAGGGCGCCCTGGCCCGCGTTGGGGTCGATCAGCCCGGCCGTCCGCTGGGGGATGCCCAGAAATTGTTCCGTCAGGTGGGCGTCGGCCACGATCCAGGTGCCCACCAGGACGCCGACGACCAGCGCCAGGAAGCCGACCCGGATCAGGTTGGCCCATAACACGGCCGGATGGCGCCAGCCGTCCTTTCCCGGCCAGGTCGGGGAGACCTCCCGGTGGCGGTTGCGATACTGAAAGACAATGCGGTTGCGAGCTTCTGTGGCCATGGGCAGTTGAACGATCGACTCTTTATCCCCGGTCGATGGGGGTCCGTTTCGAGGCATCCTGATCTCGGGCCGCCGGATCCCGGGGCGGCAGATCGATGCGGCCAAAGTCTCGGGGTTGGGGCTGTCGCCGGGCATCCAGATAGCTCTGCAGGATCACCGCGGCGGCCACCGCGTCCTCCGCCACCTGCCCCCGCTGCAGATCGTGGGCCGCCATCCACTCCTGGGCAGCAAAGGTGCTCAGCCGCTCATCCCAAAAGATGACCGGAATGGGCCGCCCCACCAGGGTACGCAGGGCGTAGGCCAGTCGCTCCGCCCAACGGCGGGTGGAGCGGGCCTGGGGACCTTCGCTGCCGTCCATGTTCAGGGGCAGGCCACAGATGACGGCCTGGGCTTCCTCCTCGGTCACCAATTGGGCCAGTTTGGCAAAGTCCGCCCGCCGGCTGGTGCGATGAATGACGGTCAGCGGGTGGGCGGCCAATCCCAGGGGATCACACTTGGCCACGCCGATGCGGGCCAGGCCCACATCCACGGCCAGCAGCTTGCCCGGTGGATTCGTCTCTGGCGGGTTCATCTTCGGCGCTTCTGGAACGGCGCTCACTGGGTGGCCACGCTTTCGTCGTATTCCACCCGCACCTGGATCCGGCTGGGGAAGGAGGGCAGGGTGGCCAGCCAGTCAGGATCCTGGTAGATGTCCGGCGGCCGGGCCAGTAGCCAGCGGGACATGAGGGCCGCCTGCGCCTCGGCCGGTGACAGCCCGGCCACTGTGCTCTTCACCTCGGCCGGGTCGATGGGAACCACATACTCGGCCCGGGCGGTCATGGTGAACTGGACCGATTGGCCGATGACCTGGGCGCCCTCCTGGCGCTGGGTGACCACTGAGTCGGCCACCAGTTTGCCGCGCTCGGGGATGGCCCGCTGCAGCGCGGCCAGAACAGCCTGGCTCATCACGGACTGGTCCAATGCCACCCCCTGGACCAGCACCCGCAGGTCCAGGCCCAGCTCGGTAGCCTCCGCGTCGTTGAACTGGTCAAAGACCTGGGCCACGGTGTAGATCTGGACCGATTCGGGCGGCAGCCATTCGTTTTCCTGCAACTCCTGTTGAAGCCGGGGGTAGGCCTCTGCCTGGGCCTGTTCTTCCAGCATGGCCAACAGGTTTTCCCGATCTTGCTGGCTGACAACCGGCACCAGGCGAGAACCGCCGCCAAAGGTGCCGTCCGGGTTGATCACCCGGACCCGGAAGCGGAGCGCCCCGCTGACGGTGTTGATGGTGTTGGCCCGCACATTGCCCTGAATGCCCGGCTCCAGGGCCTCGATGGGCACCGAGACCCGGGCGCCCACGCCGCCGGGTAGCTCGGCGGACGCGGTGGTGCGGAAGCTCACCGGCGCGCCGGTGCTGGTGCTGACGATGGTGCCTTCGGGGATGTTTACCGGCGCGGTGCCCAGGTTGCTGAAGATCACCACGCCCGTGGCCCGGTCGGTGGGCTTTTGTTGCGAGCCGGTGGTGGGTATCGAGCCGTGCAGCTCCAGGGTGGTTTCCACCAGGCGAGCGGGGAGGAGGTTGGCCTCCAGATCGGGCTCGTCCAGGTTGGGGTCTGCGGTCAGCCGCAGGACGACCTCCAGGTTTTCCCGGCCTGGCACCATGGTGATGGTGGCCGCAGGCAGAACGTAGAGGCCAAAAAAGGCCAGGACGGCCACCAGCAGGCTGCCCATGGCCACGTAGCCCAGGATGGGCAGCCACCAGGGCAGGGGGCGTCGGTAGGCTACTTCCGAGCGGATACGCTGGCGACGGGCCTGGTGGAGGGTGGGCCGGGCCGTGCGCTGCACGATTTCAGCCCGGCGCCAGGGCGGGGGCTCGGGCAGGCCCGCTTCTGGCCGCTGGGGATCGACCACGGGCACGGGCGGCTGCATTCGCCAGGGCCGTCGGGTCACGTCTTCCAGCCGCTGAAAGACAGGGATGCCCAGTTGTTGGGCCACCTTGCGGGTCTGTTCGTCCCGGGTGAGCAGGCCCAGATCCAGGCGCTGAATCTGGGCCTGGCGCTGCAGCAGGCGCATGCGAGCCGCGTTGTCCAGTTCGGTCCAGCCCTCGGGTACCTCCAGGACCACACGGTCGCTCTGAACCTGGGCCAGTTGACGCCGCAGGGCTTCCAGCCTGGCGCCAGGGGGGATGCGAATGATATCGGTCATAAAAAGGTTAAGATGCCTCGGCTGGCCCGGTCCCAGGGGCGGGCCAGCACAGTCCGACGTCAATACCGCGGCAGAAATTCGGCGGCACTTGCTCTGACGAAAACCATTGGCGAATCGCTGCCAGGCTCTGGGAGCATGCCGCCCGCGGACAGGGCGTCAATTCAGGTGGGCCTGGACCCACGCCGGCACGCTGCGCAGGGCGTCGGCCAGCTTGGCCGGATCTCGGCCGCCTGCCTGGGCCATGTTGGGCCGGCCACCGCCGCCACCCCCCATGATCTTGGCCGTGTCCCGGACCAGGTTGCCGGCGTGAATACCCCGCTGGACCACGTCGGGGGTGGCCGCCGCCACCAGCATGGGCTTATCGCCCACCACCGCGCCCACCACGACCACGCTGCTGCCCAGACGATCCCGCAGCCAGTCGGTCATCTGACGCAGGGTGTCCACGTCCGGCGCTTCCACCTGGACGGCCAGCACGGCTACGCCGTCCACCTGGGTGGCGTGGCTCAGCAGCTGCTGGACCTCCTGCTGGGCCAGTTTCTGGCGCAGTTGGGCCAGCTCCCGCTGGAGTTGCTGGTTCTGTTCTGTCAGGTTGGCGGCAGCCTGCTCGACTTCGTCGGGTCGGGCGTGGAGGATGGCCGCCACCCGGTTGAGCTGGCGGAAGCGCTCCTCGATGAGCCGCTCGGCATGGCGGCCGGTCACGGCCTCGATCCGGCGCACGCCAGCGGCCACGCTGCTTTCCGATGTGATGCGGAAGCTGCCAATCTCGGCCGTGGAGTTCACGTGGGTGCCGCCGCACAGCTCCATGCTGACTTTGTCTTCCTCGCCAAAGCTGACCACCCGCACTTCGTCGCCGTACTTCTCGCCGAAGAGGGCCATGGCCCCTTCTTGGACAGCCCGCTTGTAGGCGGTCCAGCGGGTGTGAACGTCGTAGTTGGCCAACACGATTTCGTTGGCCCGCCACTCAATGTCCCGGAGCTCCTCTCCGCTCAGGGGCTGGGAGTGGGTGAAGTCGAAGCGCAGCCGGTCCGGCGCTACCAGGGAACCCGCCTGATGGACGTGGGTGCCCAGCCGCTCCCGCAGCACCGCGTGGAGGATGTGGGTGGCGGTGTGGTTGCGCATGATGTCCCAGCGCCGTTCCACGTCGATGCTGGCCTCCGCCGGGTCGCCGACCCGCACGGTGCCGCTGGTCACCCGCCCCACGTGGACGATCAACCCCGGGATGGGGCGGCGGGTGTCGGTGACTTCCACGGTCCAGGCTGGCCGTTCCATCCCTTCCGGGAAGTAGTAAATTTCGCCCGTATCGCTCACCTGGCCGCCGCTCTCCACGTAGAAGGGCGTCTCGGGCAGGACCACCTCCACCTGGGCGCCTGCGTGGGCCTCTTCCACCGACTGGCCGTCCACGATGAGCCCGGCCACGGTGGTGGAGACTTCGGCCACGTTTTCGTAGATCAGGTGCTTCACACCCTCGCGACCAACGATGCCGGCCTCCTGCAGGTTCCCCAGCAGTTCGCCGTAGACGGCCGCATCGGGCGCGTACTTGCCCTGGACACTGCTGGCCCGGCTCTTCTCCTTCTGTTCGGCCAGGGCCGCCTGGAAGCCGGCCTCATCCACGGTGAAGCCGTGCTCCGCGGCCACGTCCCGGGTCAGATCGATGGGGAAGCCGTAGGTGTCCCAGAGGAAGAAGGCGTCCCGTCCGTCGATCTCGCTGCGCCCTTCCTCCCGCAGGCGGGCCATGAGGTCGTCCAGCATGTTGAGGCCGGTGGAGAGGGTGCGATGGAAGCGCTCCTCCTCCTCGGTGATGGTGCGCAGGATGAAGTCTCGCTTGGGCGGCAGGTCGGTGTAGTGGCCGCCCATCAGCTCGATGACCGTATCGGCCAGGTGGGCCAGGAAGGGCCGTTCGAAGCCGATGAGCTTGCCGAAGCGGGCTGCTCGGCGCAGGATCATGCGCAGGATGTAGTTGCGGCCTTCGTTGCCCGGCAGGACGCCGTCGCCGATGAGGAAGGTGATGGCCCGGCTGTGATCGGCGATGGCCCGGTAGCGGAAGAGGTGGGCCTGGCGCTCCTCGTCGGTGTGGCCGGCCAGCTCCTGGATGCGCTGCATGATGGGCAGGAAGGCATCGGTGTCGTAGTTGTTGTCGGTCCTCTGGAGGATGCTGGCCAGACGCTCCAGGCCGGCGCCCGTGTCCACGCCCGGTTTGGGCAGGGGAACCAGGGTGCCGTCGGCCTTCTGGTCGTACTGCATGAAGACCAGGTTCCAGATCTCCAGGTACTCGTCGTCCCGGTTGACGCCGGCTGCGGTCTGTTTTTCCAGGTCGCCCCAGTAGTAGTGGATCTCCGTGTTGGGGCCGCAGGGGCCGGTGTCGCCCATGGCCCACCAGTTGTCCTTCTTGCCAAAGCGCAACACCCGCTCCGGCGGCGCGCCCACGTCGATCCAGAGCTGCTCGGATTCGTCGTCCTCGGTGTAGACGGTGAACCAGAGGCGTTCCAGGGGCAGCTCCAGCTCGTGGATGAGGAGGTTCCAGGCGTACTGGATGGCCTCTTTCTTGAAGTAGTCGCCGAAGGAGAAGTTGCCCAGCATCTCAAAAAAGGTGTGGTGGCGGGGGCTGGGGCCGACGTTCTCCAGGTCGTTATGTTTACCGCTGACCCGCATGCACTTCTGGCTGGTGGTGGCCCGGGTGTAGGGGCGCTTTTCCAGCCCCAGGAACACGTCCTTGAACTGGACCATGCCGGCATTGGTCAGGAGCAGCGTGGGGTCGTTGGTGGGCACCAGGCTGCTGCTTTCCACCACGGCGTGCCCCAGCTCGGCAAAATAGTCCAGCCAGAGTTTGCGGATTTCATGGGTGGTCAGTCGTTTCATAACGGCAAGCCTTCTGCGCTAGATGGGTCGGGCGTCTGTCTCCGGGACAAGGGTCTCATCCCTGCGATTTTAGGGCAAGATCTGGTGAGTGTCAAAATAGCGGGGAAACAGCGGGTGCATCCCTTCGGGCCACGTGGGGGCTTGGCCATGCCACATCTGTTCTATATCCCACCCCCGTGCTGTATCTGTGCTATAATGGTGCCTTTGAAGAGGCGGGTCGATGCAACCCACACTGCCCTGCGCGCAAGCCGCACAGGCGCGAAACCACCGCGAAACCACCAGGAGCAAATCGACATGGCCTGGATCAGTTTGGATGAACTGCTCGAACAGATCGTGCTGGCGGTTTATGCCCGCTGGCATGAGCCGGAGCTGGCCGGGCTCCAACCGGAGCTGGACCAGGCACGCCGGGACCTGGCCCATACCCTGACCACCCTGGCCGAAGATGCGGTCCCGGTCGGGGAAGACGCCATCCTGGCCTTCCTGGACCGACTGGCCGCCTGGCCCGAGGTGGTGGCGTGCGCGCCGGAGGCCTTCGACCAGGTGGCGACCCTGCGGGAAGCCCTCCTGCGCCGACGCCAGGGAGGACGGCCCGTGCGGGGGACCGTGGTCAAGGCCACGGATCTGAGCCCTGCCCGGCGCCAGGATCTGGTGGCACTCCTGGAGGAGGGGCAGCCGGCGGTGCTGGCCATCCGCCGTCGACACTACCCCCGGGATCCGGGCCAGTGGGCCATCCTCCTGGAGGAGGTCCTGGATCGGCTGTACTTTGACTGGGATCAGCTCCCTCTGGCCATCCGCCAGGAGCTGCTGGACCGCCTGGCTGCCCTGGCGCCGGCCGTGGACGCCGGGCACTCCCTCCCCGCGGACCAGATCCTGGCCCTGTTGACCTGGCTGGAGGCCCAGCCGGCGGTGGTGGCCATCGCCGCGCCCGCCTTTCTGGCCCACAAGCTGGCCCAGGCGCCCAAGACCATCCGCCACCCGGGGCAGCGGTTGGTGACCGTTGGCTCCCGCTTGGCCACCATGATCACCCAGCCGCCTTCCGTGGACGCGCAGCTCCATGCCGCTGCCATCGACCGCATGGAGGCCGCCCCGGCAGAGCCCTTTCCGGCGGAGCTGATGGAGGCGGCGCCCGCCGAGGGTCAGGAAGCCCCCGGCCAGGAGGTGCGCCTCCACACAGATGTCCAGTTTCCCCGGCAGGTCCAGGCTGGCGCCGAGGTACCCCTGGTGGTGCGCCTGACCCTGGAACAGGTGGCCAGCTCCCTGGTCGCGGGCCAGCTCTCCGTCACTTTTGACCAGCTGAGCAAGCCCGAGTACGTGGAGGTGGTGCTGGTCGCGCCGGGGTTCAAGGAGCGGACCCAAAGCTGGAGTCGGACCATGGCGGTCTACAGCGATCGGGATTCCCAGCCAGCCATCTTCCTGCTTCAGGCCGGCGATGAGCTGGGGCCGCGACGCCTGACCCTGGACTTCTACCACAAGGATCGCTACCTGGGCAGTGCGCCCTTTCAGGTGGAAATCACCGCCACGCCCACCCAGATGGATGGCGGGGTGCAGCTGGACGGCCGCCCCCTGCTGGCCCGTTTCCTGACCCAGCCGCCTCCCCCGGCCGACCTGGAGCTGCGTATCGTCAAGGGCAGCCGGGAGAATGTGCTCAACTTCGTGCTCCACTCGGCCCGGGCTGGCGTGGGCTACCACTGGCGCCCGGTGGGGCAGGTGGAGCTGACCGCGGCCAACCCCGCCCAATATTTGGAACACATCTTCGAGCAGATGAGCAGTCTGGCCGCGCGCCCGGTCGAGCGGCTGTCTGAAGCCGATGCGGCCGTAGCCCAAGGCGATATCATCAACGTGGGCCAGCGCCTCTTTCAGGAGCTCTTCCCGCCGGAGCTGAAGGCCGAGTACTGGCGCAAGATCCGACCGCTGCGCCGGGACGAGGCCAATCCCCAGGGGCTGATCCGCACCCTCCTCATCACCAGCGACGAGCCGTGGATCCCCTGGGAGATGGTGAAGCCCTACGAGTTGGATCCGGACACGGGTGAAGAGCGCAGCGACGGCTTCCTGGCCGAGACCTTCCAGGTCTCCCGCTGGCTGGCCGGCCGGGGCCCCGCGGACGCGGTGCAGGTGCGCCGGGCCGCGGTGGTGGTGCCCCGCAGCGACCTGGCCTACACCGCCCAGGAGGAGCAATATTTTCGGCAACTGGCCGAAAATGGGCGGGTGGATGTGCCGGAGCCCCTCCACCGGGTCCAGGAGTTTTTGCAGCTGGCCCAGGAAGGCAGCGCGGAGTTGATCCACTTCGCCGCCCACGGCCGCTTTGAAGCCGACAACGCCGACCTTTCTCCCCTGAGCTTCGAAGACGGGGCGTTGACCCCCGAGGCCCTCTCCGGCCAACGGGTGCGGGGGCTGGTGCGGACCCGTCCCCTGGTCTTCCTCAACGCCTGCCACACGGCCCGCCTGGCCTTCACCCTCACCGGTTTGGGCGGGTGGGCTGAAAAGCTGGTGGACCAGGTGGGCGTCAGCGCGTTTGTGGGCACCCTGTGGGAGGTCAACGACCTGCTGGCCGCCGAATTCGCCATCCGCTTCTACGAAGAGCTGCGGGCCGGGGCCACCCTGGGCCAGGCGTTTCACCGGGCCCGTCTGCACATCCGCGATCGCCAGCCGGCCAATCCCACCTGGCTGGCCTACGTCCTCTACGGCGACCCCAACAGCACGGTGCGCTTCGGCCGGGATGGGGAGAGCCGGCCAGAAGGCGGCCCGTCGGAGCTCTCTCCGGCTGACGTGGGGCTGGATCTGGAGCAGGTGCGAGCCTCTCTGCGTCAGAGCCTGGCGGCCTCTCTGCAGGCGTACATCGAACAAAATCTGCCCCAACTGATCGACGCCGCGCTGGCCCGGGTGTTGGACGATTCCTCCACCCTGGAATAGGCCGCGCCGGACGTCGACAGGGCTTCAGAGACCGAGGATAAACGTTGCCATGACCACTCCCATGCGACGGCAGTATCTGTCGCTCAAGCGCCAGTATCCGGACTGTATCCTGTTCTTTCGCCTGGGCGATTTCTACGAGACCTTCGACGAAGATGCCAAGATCGTGGCCAAAGTCTGCGATGTGGTGTTGACCAGCCGCCCGGTGGGCAACGACCAGCGGGTGCCCCTGGCCGGCGTCCCCTACCACAGCGTGGACGGCTACCTGGCCCGCCTGGTGGAGGCCGGCTATCGGGTGGCCATCGCCGAGCAGGTGAGCGAGCCGGGTAAGGGCCTGGTGGAGCGGGAAGTGGTGCGGGTGGTGAGCAAAGGCACGGTCACCGAGCCGGGCCTGCTGGATGACCGGCGCAACAACTATCTGATGGCGGTGGCCTTCGACGCCCGGGGACAGAAGGCGGGCATCGCCTACTGCGACATCACTACCGGCGAGTTTGCCGCCACCGAGATCGAAGCCGACGGGCCGGAGGCGGCCGAGCGCCGGGTGGGCGAGGAGCTCAGCCGCCTGCACCCCAGCGAGCTCATTGCCGTGGACTGGCGCCCGGCCGAGTCTTCCCTCCACAACCTGGTGGCCTCTTTGAACCCCCTCCTGTCCGATGTGGAGCCCTGGCAGACGGAGCCCGACACGGCCCGGGAAGCCCTCCAGCGCCATTTCCAGGTCTCCACCCTGGACGGCTTCGGCCTGCAGGGAAAGACCCAGGCCATCCGGGCAGCCGCGGCCATCCTGGCCTACCTGCAGGAGATGCAGCCGGCCGCGCTCAAGCAGTTGACCCGGATCCACAGCTACGCCCTGGGCGAATTCATGATGCTGGATGAGGCCACCCGGCGCAATCTGGAGCTGACCGAGACCATCCGCGGCGGGGAGGTCAAGGGCAGCCTGCTGGACGTGCTGGACTGCACCCTCACCCCCATGGGCGCGCGCCTGCTGCGCCGCTGGTTGAACCAGCCGGCCCTGGATGTGGCCACCATCAACCGGCGGCTGGATGCGGTCCAGTTCTTTTTCGACGACTCAGCCCGGCGGCTCAGCCTGCGGGAGCTGCTCCAGGGGGTGGGCGACCTGGAGCGGTGGGCCAATCGGGTCGTTCAGGGGGTGGCACTGCCCCGGGACCTGGTGGGTATGCGGGAGGTGTTGGCCCGGGTGCCCCAGATCGTGGCCACCCTGGCCCCGGACGCGGCCCGGAACGGTGGGCCAGAGCCGGCCTGGCTGCCTCCCCTGCCCCTCTGCACCCCGGTTCTGGAGCTCCTCCAGGCTGCCATTGCCGATGAGCCCCCGGCGACCCTGGCCACGCCCGGCGTGATCCGGCCGGGCTTCAGCGAGGAGCTGGATGAGCTGGTGGAGCGCAGCCGCCACGCCAAGCAGTGGATCGCAGACCTGGAGCGAACGGAGCGGGAGCGGCTGAACATCAAGAGCCTGAAGGTGGGCTACAACAAGGTCTTCGGCTACTACATCGAGATCACCCACGCCCACGCCGACAAAGTTCCTGATGACTACATCCGTAAGCAGACCCTGACCAACGCCGAGCGGTACATCACGCCCGAGCTGAAGGAGTACGAATCCCTGGTCCTCAACGCGGACGAGCGCCGGCTGAGCATCGAGCAGGAGCTCTTCCGGGAGATCTGCAGCCAGGTGGCGGCCCATCACGGCGAGCTGCTTCAGCTGGCCGCGGGCCTGGCCCTGCTGGACGTCTACGCCTCCCTGGCCGAGGTGGCCCTCTTGCGCCGCTATGTGCGGCCGGTGGTAGACGAGGGGCCCGCCATCGAGATCGTGGCCGGCCGCCACCCGGTGGTGGAGCTGACCCTCACCGATGAGCCCTTCGTCCCCAACGACACCCGGCTCACGCCGGAGGCCTGCATCCACATCCTCACCGGCCCCAACATGGCCGGCAAGAGCACCTACCTGCGCCAGACCGCCCTCATCACCCTCATGGCCCAGATCGGCAGCTTTGTGCCCGCGGACGCCGCCCAGATCGGTGTGGTGGACCGCATCTTCACCCGCATCGGCGCCAGCGACGAGATCCACCGGGGCCAGTCTACCTTCATGGTGGAGATGGTGGAGACAGCCAACATCCTCAACCACGCCACCAGCCGCAGCCTGCTCATCCTGGACGAGATCGGCCGGGGGACCAGCACCTACGACGGCCTGGCCATCGCCTGGGCGGTTATCGAATACATCCACAACCACCCCGGCCTGCGGGCCAAGACCCTCTTCGCCACCCACTATCACGAGCTGACCGACCTGGCCGAACGCCTGCCCCACGTGGTCAACTACAACGTGGCGGTGGACGACAGCGGCAACGGCAAGGATGTGGTCTTCCTGCGGCGGATCATCCCCGGCAAGGCGGACCGTTCCTACGGCGTCCACGTGGCCCGCATGGCCGGCCTGCCCACCGCCGCGGTCAACCGGGCCGAGGAGATCCTGGAAGAGCTGGAGCGCAGCGGCGCGGCCGGCCCCCGCCGCCTCTTCGAGCCCGAGTCCCGCCGGGGGCGGCCCGCGGCCATGCAGGTCTCCCTCTTTGCCGACACCCACCCGGTGGTGGAGGCCCTGCGCCGGCTGGACATCAACGGCCTGACACCCCTGGACGCCCTCAACCGGCTGTATGAGTTACAAAAGATGGTGGAGTGAGGGGCATCAGGCGGGTACGGCCTGGCCCGCAGGCATGGCCGCGGCGCCGGCCGGGTCCGTGGATGGGCGTACCCGCCTGTGCTTGCGGCCGATGGGCACGCACAAGGGTGTGCCGGCCACCGGATCCTCCAGGATGCGGCACGCCATGCCGAAGACCTGTTGGACCAGTGCCGCGGTCATGATGGCCTGGGGTGAACCCTGGGCCACGATGGTTCCATCCCGCAGGGCCACCAGGTGGTCGGCGTAGCGGCAGGCCTGGTTCAGGTCGTGGAGCACCATGACGATGGTGCGTCCCCCCTGGTTGAGCTCGTGGAGCAGGTCCAACACTTCCAACTGGTAGGCCAGATCCAAAAAGGTGGTGGGTTCGTCCAGGAGCAGGATCTCCGTCTCCTGGGCCAGGGCCATGGCAATCCAGGCCCGCTGGCGCTGCCCGCCGGAGAGGGTCTCCAGGGGCCGGTCGGCCAGGGCCGACATCCCGGTGATGGCCAGGGCCTGGTGGATGGCCGCTTCATCCGCGGCCGACCACTGTTGGAACCACTGTTGGTGGGGGTAGCGCCCCTGGGCCACCAGCTCCCGCACGGTTAGCCCTTCGGGCGCCAGGGGGCTTTGGGGAAGGAGCCCGATCTGCCGGGCCACGTCCCGGGTGTTCAGGTGGTGGATGGCCTTGCCGTCCAGGTAGACGGCGCCGCCCCGGGGCTTGAGCAGGCGGGCGAGGCCCCGGAGCAGGGTGGACTTGCCGCAGCCGTTGGGGCCCACCAGCGCGGTGATGCGTCCAGGTGGAATCTGCAGGTCCAGCCCCTGGATGATGGCGCTGCCCTCATAACCGAGGGTCAGGTTGCTGGCTTCCAGGTGATGCATGTTGGTGTTTCCCATGATATTTCTGAATTTGATTCCTGGGCAAATTTATGCCGCCTGACACCGGGGCGTGCACCCAGGCTGGACCCCGGGATCGTGAAGGCGGCCAGGGGCCATTGTAGCACAGGAGGAGCGACCCTGTTGGGCCGATTTGGCGGATGGCCCGTTTCGGCGCGGGCGTAAACGGGCGCAAAGGGTGGTTAAGCCTGCCGTTAATCGGGGTTAAGTCCGCGCAGGTCCAGGCTTTTGACCCCTGATCCCCGGCGTGTTAGACTTGATCTCGAACCAACCATTTCTGTCGGCGGCCCTTTCAGGGCCAGTGGGCACCTGGGGTTTCAGATGCACCCCGGGAGGGTTCCTGTTTTGCGGCCGCCGGCCCATCAACCATCGGCGTGTGGCCAAGGCAGTACGGCAGCCCGCCACGGGGTTGGATGTGCGTATCCATGTCTCTGTCAACGACCCTTTCCGATTCGCAGGCAACCTCCTCCCAAGAACCGACCACGGTGGAAAAGTTGCGCGGCCTGCCCTGGAGCATCTTCTCCAACGCCGCCAACACCGTCTTTGCCCAGTTCACCTTCTTCGGCTCGGTCTTTGTCCTCTTTCTCAGCGACCTGGGCATGAGCAAGGCCCAGATCGGCTTTCTGCTTTCTCTGCTGCCCTTTTCCGGGTTGGTGGCCCTCTTCATCGCACCGGCGGTGGCCCGCTTCGGCTATAAGCGCACCTACATCACCTTCTTCACCCTGCGCAAGTTCATCACTGCCGGTCTGCTGCTGACGCCCTGGGTGTTGTCCCGCTACGGCCGGGAAACCATGGTCCTATACGTCACCCTGATTGTGGCCGGCTTCGCCCTGGCCCGGGCCGTGGCGGAGACCGGTGTCTACCCCTGGATCCAGGAGTACATCCCCAACTCGGTGCGGGGCAAATATTCGGCCACCAACAGCATCTACACCACCCTGACAGGGCTCCTGGCCGTGGGCGTGGCCGGCTTCACCCTGGGCTACTTCTCCGGCCTGACCGGTTACATGGTGCTCATTGCCGCGGGGGTCTTCTTCGGCCTGCTCTCCGCCTGGGCAGCCACCTTCATCCCCGGCGGCGCGCCCGACCGTAGCCCGGGCCGGCAGGCGTCCCTGATGCGGGACATGTTGGCCACCCTGCGGGATGCCAACTTCCTGCGCTATCTCATGGGCGCGGCCCTGATCACCCTGGGCACGGTGCCCATGGGCTCCTTCCTGCCCCTCTTCATGCAGGAGCAGGTGGGCCTGGCGGCCAGCCACATTGTCCTGATCCAGTCGGGGACGCTGGTGGGGACACTGCTTTCCAGCCTGGCCTGGGGCTGGGCCGCGGACCGCTATGGCAGCAAGCCGGTGATGATCTCCGGCCTGACGTTGAAGCTGCTCCTGCCCGTGGCCTGGTTCCTGATGCCCCGCCACAGCCCCCTGAGCCTGCCCGTGGCCCTGGGCATCGCCGTGGTGGTGGGCATCTCGGACATCGGCTGGGCCATCGGCGCGGGGCGGCTGCTCTTCGTCAGCGTGGTGCCGCCCGACAAAAAGATGGCCTACATGGCCGTCCACTACGCCTGGGTGGGGGTGGTGGGAGGCCTGAGCCAGCTGGCCGGCGGCTGGCTGTTGAGCCTGTCGGCCAACCTGCAGGGCCAGGTAGCCGGCTTCACGTTGGATCCCTACACGCCCCTCTTCGCCCTGGCCTTCATCCTGCTGCTGGGCTGCCTCTGGCTGCTGCTGGGGATGCGGGCCGACAACGTCTACGGGGTGGGGCAGTTTGCCGGCATGTTCTTCCGTGGCAACCCCTTCCTGGCGGTGAACGCCCTGGTCCGCTATTACGCGGCCCGGGACGAGCGGGCTGCCGTCTCCGTGACCGAGCGGCTGGGCCAGGCCAAGAGTCCCCTGGCAGTGGACGAGCTATTGACTGCCCTGCGGGATCCCCGTTTCAACGTGCGCTTCGAGGCCATCATCTCCATTGCCCGCATGCCCCCCGAGGACCGCTTGATCCAGGCCCTGATCGACGTGCTCAACGGCACCGAGCTGGCCCTGGGGGGCGTGGCTGCCTGGGCTCTGGGACGCATGGGGGATCCCCGGGCCATCGAGCCCCTCCACGCGGCCCTGGATTCCCCGTACCACTCCATTCGGGCCCATGCGGCCCGGGCTTTGGGCGCGCTCCACGACACCAGCGCGGTCCCTATCCTCCTGGCCCGGCTGCCGGTGGAGCAGGACAAGGGCCTGCAGATGGCCTACGCCTCGGCCCTGGGTAACATCCGGGCCCGGGAGGCCCTGGAGCCTATCCTGAAGCTGATGTACGCCACCCAGAACGAAGGCGCGCGCCTGGAGCTGGCCCTGAGCGTGGCCCGCATTACCGGCGATGAACATACCTTTGTGCAGCTGGTGCGCCAGATGCGGGACGACCCGGGCACTGCCGCGGCCCAGGCCCTGGCGGCCTTCCGCCGGCGTCTGCAGCGGCTGCGGTCCGGCCCGGAGGCCGAGCTGGCCGCCCTGGAAGCGGCGGAAGGCGCCTTTGCCCGGGGGCATCTGCACGAGGGCGCGCAGCGGCTGGCCGCGCTGCTCCATCAACTGCCGTCCACCTGGTTTGAGGAGCACGGCGGCCAGGTCTTGGCTGAATGTGCCCGCCGTCTGGAGGAATCTGGGGAGAGCCGGCAGGAATATTTGCTTCTCGCCTTGCACCTGTTGCCCCTCTCCCTCACCCCACCCTGATTGCATGCCGACCCCCTGGGCCGGCTGGATGGTATGAACCCATGAGCACAGAACCCACCACCGTCGAAAAGTTGCGCGGGCTGCGTTGGAGCATCATCTCCAACGCCATGAACACCGTCTTCGTCCAGTTCACCTTCTTTGGCTCGGTCTTCGTCCTCTTCCTGGACGCGCTGGGCCTGAGCAAGACCCAGATGGGCTTCCTGCTCTCCCTGTTGCCCTTCTTCGGGCTGGTGGCCCTCTTTGTGGCGCCGGCGGTGGAGCGTTTTGGCTACAAGCGAACCTACCTGACCTTCTTTGGCGTGCGCAACGTGGCGGCCGCTGGCCTCCTGTTGACGCCGTGGGTACTCTCCCATTATGGCTCCCAGGCGGCCCTGCTCTACGTGGCGGTCATCGTGGCCCTCTTTGCCATGCTGCGCGCGGTGGGGGTGACCGCCAGCTTCCCCTGGGTGCAGGAGTATGTGCCCAACAACGTGCGGGGCAAATACACGGCCACCAACAACATCTTCACCACCCTGACCGGCTTTGTCGCCGTCACCGTGGCCGGCTTCGTCCTGGCCCGTACCCAGGGGCTCACCGGTTTCATGATCCTGATCGGTGCAGGTGTGGTCTTCGGCCTGATCTCGGTGGCCTTCGCCGCCTTGATCCCCGGGGGCGCGCCCCGCGCAGATCAGAGCCGGGAGGGGACAGGCCGGGACCTGGGAACGGCCATCCGGGATCGGGATTTCCTGGCCTACCTGGCCGGCGTGGGGCTGCTCACCCTGGTGACGGTGCCCCTGGGCTCCTTCCTGCCCCTCTTCATGCAGGAGCAGGTGGGCCTGGATGCCAGCAAGGTGGTGTGGCTGCAGACAGGGACCCTGTTGGGCAGCCTGCTTTCCAGCTACCTGTGGGGCTGGGCCGCGGATCGCTACGGCAGCATCCCTGTGACCCTGTACGGCCTCAGCCTGCGCGCGCTGCTGCCCATCTGCTGGATGTTGATGCCCCGCCACAGCGATTGGAGCCTCCACGTGGCCCTGGGCATTGCCCTGTTGCAGGGCATCGCGGACATGGGCTGGGGCATTGGCTCCGGCCGCCTGCTCTACGTCCGCATTGTCCCGCCGGACAAGCGTACCGACTACATGGCCCTCTACTACGCCTGGATCGGCATCGTGGGCGGCGTGAGCCAGCTCATGGGTGGGCGCATCCTGGACTACACCCAGGGGCTGAGTGGCCAATTCTTCTTCCTGCCGGTGGATCCCTTCCTGCCCCTCTTCCTGGCCGGCGTGGTGTTGCCCATGGTCAGCTTCCTGTTGCTGCGCAGCGTCCACGAGGAAGCAGGCGTGGGGATGGGCGAGTTTGCGGGCATCTTCCTGCGGGGCAACCCCTTCCTGGCCATGAGCTCCATGATCCGCTATCACCTGGCCAAGGACGAGCACGCCACGGTGCTGATGACCGAGCGCCTGGGCCAGGCCAAGAGCCCCCTCACGGTGGAGGAGCTGCTGGAGGCCCTGGCCGATCCCCGCTTCAACGTGCGCTTCGAGGCCATCATCTCCATCGCCCGCATGGTGCCGGACCCCCGCCTGACCGCCGCGCTGATCCAGATCCTGGAGGGGACGGAGCTGGCCCTGACGGTGGTGGCGGCCTGGGCCCTGGGGCGCATCGGCGATCCGGCTGCCATCCCGGCCTTGCGCCGGGCGCTGGATTCCGACTACCGCTCGGTGCGGGCCCACAGCGCCCGGGCCCTGGGCGCGCTGGGGGATCGGGAGATCGCGCCCCTGCTGTTGGAACGTCTGCTCCATGAGGAGGACAAAGGGCTGCAGATGGCCTATGCCTCAGCCCTGGGCAACCTCCAGGCGGTGGAGGCCACCGGCCCCCTGCTGCAGCTTCTGGACACCATGGCCAACGAGGGCGCCCGCCTGGAGCTGGCCCTGAGCCTGGGGCGGATCGTGGGCGAGGAGCACAACTTCATCCAGCTGGTGCGGCAGGTGCGCGGCGACGCGGGCACGGCCATGGCCCAGGCGGTGGCCTCCCTGAAGCGCAGGGTGGAGAAGCGGGTGAACGCCGGCCTGCCCGCGGCGCTGGATGCATGCGCGGACCTGCTGGCCCGAAACAACCTGGCGGCGGGCACCCGCCAGCTGGCCCAGATCCTGGAGCGATTGCCCACCGACAGCCTGCACCCCTGGTCCGTGGCTATCCTGGCCGAGTGCCGGGTTCACCTGGCCCAGGATGGCGCGGATCGCATGGAGTATGCGATTTTGGCTTTGCATGTGTTACAGGTAGACTGGCTTCAGTAAGACCTGATACAGCCGGTCTTGGGCCGATGAGTAGGACCACAATCAACCGCGGTACGTCCATCGGCCCGGTGACGAGGCATTGAAATGCCTCGCTGGGGCAGGAAATCCGTTGAAAACGGATTCAAGCCGGGCACCATCCGCGCCGGGGAGTGCGTTTCAACGCACTTGGGGTGTGCCAGCCGATGATTTCAATCATCGGCCCAAGGCCGGCCACGGTTTCATGCAGAGCTACCTGAACTTGACGGAGCAAGGACTTTGCGGAATTCCCTCCTCCTGCCGGTCTATGTGCCGACCCTGATTCTGGCTTTCGGCACAGGCATGCTGGTGCCTGTGCTTCCCCTCTACGCCCGCTCCTTTCAGATCTCCTACGGGCTGGTGGGGTTGGTTCTGGCCAGCCGTGGGCTGGGGAACCTGGTGGGGGACGTGCCCGCCGGGATCCTCCTGGGCAAGATGGGCCAGAAGTGGTCCATGCTGGTGGGGATCGCCGTGCTGGCCGTCTCCATGCTGGCCATGAGCTGGGCCCGTTCCGTGGTGGAGCTGGTGTTGTACAGCTTTGTGGCCGGGGTGGGCATGGCCATGTGGAACATCTCCCGCCACGCCTACATCACCAACGCCACGCCCCTCCAACGGCGGGGGCGGGCTAACTCCATCTTCGGCGGCATCAACCGCATCGGCAGCTTCGTGGGGCCGGCGGTGGGCGGCGCCCTGGCCACGGCCTATGGCCTGCGGGCGCCTTTTGTGCTTTATGCGGCCGTGTCCGTGGTGGCGTTGGCCATTTCGGCCCTTTCTGCTGAAGACAACGACGCCATCCGGGTGGAATCCCGGGGCGGACTGGGCGGGCATACCCGACACCTGGCCCAGCTCCTGCGCAGCCACGGTTACATCCTGGCCACTGCTGGCACGGGACAGCTCCTGGCCCAGATGATCCGGGCCGGGCGTCAGACCATCGTGCCCCTGTTTGCCTCCGATGTCCTGGGGCTGGACGTGCAGGCCATCGGCTGGATCGTGACCCTCTCTGCCTTCGTGGACATGTCCATGTTCTACCCCGCGGGCTACATCATGGACCGATTCGGCCGCAAGTATGCCTATGTGCCCTGCTTCGCCATCCAGGCGGTGGGCATGGCGCTGATCCCCTTCGCCACCGGCTTCTGGAGCATGCTCATGGCCACCTTGCTCATCGGCTTCGGCAATGGCCTGGGCTCCGGCACCATGTTGACCCTGGGGGCCGACCTGGCGCCCAAGGAGTCCATGGGCGAGTTTCTGGGCATCTGGCGGTTGATCGGGGATTCTGGCCAAAGCGGCGCGCCCCTGGTGGTGGGCGGCGTGGCCGATCTCTTGGGCCTTTCTCCCGCCACCTTTGTGATTGCCGGCGTAGGCCTGGCCGCGGCCCTGGTGCTGGGCCTGCTGGTGCCCGAGACATTGCAAACAGAGAAGAAGACCCCTGCGGAGGTGCAGGCATGACAGGCAGCGCGCGCTATCGAGAAGCAGGTGTGGATATCGACGCCGCCAACCGGGCGGTCTCTTTGATGAAGGACGCGGTGCGCTCCACGTACACCCCCGGCGTCCTGGCCGATGTGGGCAGCTTCGGCGGCCTCTTCGCCCTGACCCAACTGCCGGCCCGGCCGGTGCTGGTGGCCTCCACCGATGGCGTGGGGACCAAGGTCAAGCTGGCTGCTCAACTGGGCCGCTGGGAAAGCATCGGCCACGACATCGTCAACCACTGCGTTAACGATATCCTGGTGCAGAACGCCCGCCCCCTCTTCTTCCTGGACTACGTGGCCACCAGCCGCCTGATGCCGGAGGCCGTGGCCGCGGTGGTGACGGGCATCGCGGCCGCCTGCCGGGCAGCCGGCTGCGCGCTCCTGGGCGGGGAGACGGCCGAAATGCCGGGCGTCTACGTGGAAGGGGCCTTCGACCTGGTGGGGACGGTGGTGGGCCTGGTGGATCAGGCGGAACTCCTGCCCAAAACGGAACGCATGCAGGCCGGCGACCTGCTGTTGGGGCTGCCCAGCAGCGGTCCCCACACCAACGGCTACTCCCTGATCCGGCGGTTGGTGGCAGAGCGGGACCTGCAGGAGAAGCTGGCGGACGGCCGCACCCTGGCCGATGCCCTGCTGGCGCCCCACCGCAGCTACCTGGCCGAGGTCGACCGGCTACAGGCAGCCGGGGTACGCATCTGGGGGATGGCCCACATCACTGGCGGCGGCTTCTGGGAGAACATCCCCCGGGTGCTGCCGGATCACCTGGGTGCCCAGGTGGACGTGGACGCCTGGCCTGTGCCTGTGCTGTTTCAGGAGCTGGTCGCCTGGGCCGGCCTGGACGTGCAGGAGGCCTACCGGGTCTTCAACATGGGCATAGGCATGGTGCTCATCATCCCGGCTGCCGCGGCGGCGCAGGCGATGCAGGCTGAGCCGGAAGCCCGGGTCATCGGTCGCCTGGTATCCCGCTCACCGGCGGATCCACCTGTCCGGCTGGTGGGGGCGTAATACCGATTGCCTGATCAAAAGGCATCGTCGGTCCGGTTTCCATACCGCACCGACGAAATCATGCTTGACGGCAGGGACCACAGATTACAAGGATTACACATACATCGATTATCCAACCATGACGAGCAAACTGGCTGTACTGATTTCGGGTAACGGCTCCAACCTGCAGGCCATCATCGACGCCATCCGGGCCCGGATGCTGGACGCCGAGATCGTGGTGGTGGTCTCCAATCGAAAGAACGCCTATGGCCTGGAACGGGCGGCCCAGGCGGGCATCCCCACCCGCTATCATCCCCTAAAACCCTACCGGGATGCCGGGCGCAGCCGCCAGGAATACGACGCGGATCTGGCCCGTATCCTCCAGGAGTACCGGCCGGACTGGGTCGTGCTGGCCGGCTGGATGCACATCCTTAGCGACGCTTTCCTGCGCCACTTCCCCTACCGGGTGATTAACCTGCACCCGGCGCTGCCCGGCCAGTTCCCCGGTGCCACGGCCATCGCCGATGCCTTCGAAGCCTACCAGCGGGGCGAGATCAAGGAGACCGGCGTCATGGTGCACCTGGTGCCCGACGAACAGGTAGACCGGGGGCCGGTGGTGGCGTCGGAGGCGGTGCCCATCTACCCCAGCGACAACCTGGAGACCCTGACCAACCGCATCCACCAGACCGAGCATCGACTGTTGGTGGGCGCCCTGCGTCGCCTGTTGGAGGGCGACTGACACGCCTTTGGCGGGCAGGGCCACCCTGGGCGCAGGTTACGAGCTGGCGGCGCGGGGTTGCTTTCCGGCTCGCAGCTTGTCGATCTGCTCCTTCGGCGTGATTTTCGCCAGGCGTTCCTCCTGGGCCCGTTGGGCTGCCTGTTCACTGGGCGTCAGCCCCCCCAGCGCGCCCAGCACGGCCACCTGGGAGATGACCCGTTCGGTCTGTTCGCTGCCACATTGAGGGCAGGGGGGCGGCGGGCTTTCCCCGGCGGCGCGGATGGAGGGCCAGAAATGGCTGTAGGTATGGCTGCAATCCAGACAGGTGTATTCGTAGATCGGCATCAGCTTCCTCCAGCATCAGGCGTTGGGTCTCGGTGACGATGGTGGGCCAGTACAGTCTGGCGTCAATATCCCGGCAGAAATTCCGGGTGCCCTCTGGGCGCGCTCCCTCTGGTGGAACCTATCGGCGAATTTCTGCCGGGATTTACCAGATTGAATTTTCCGGCTTGCCTTCCCATTATTTTACCCACCGCCGGTTTCAGTCAAGTCAATTTGCTTCCCAAAGGTAGCTGTTCAGCCCCATCTTCCTGGTCCTTTCCCCCAATGGAAAAACGACCCACGGTTCTTCTCCCCTCCTCCTTCGCCGCAAAGCGGCCACTATCTTCGCACTTTGTTTTCAGCCACAGATTCCACGGATTACATCGCCTCTGAGGATGCTCCCTCCGTATATGGACAACTATGACAACTATCGGGAAGGACTGAATCCGTGCTCATCTGTGGCATCCATGGCTCGAATCAAATTTGCAAAGGTAGTGCGGGGAGCGGGGGAAAAAAGCAGCTCCTAAATTCAAGTTGACAATTCCAATCGCCTACGGTATTTTAGAAACTCCGGCGGGGTGCGTATTCTCCCGAGCCTTGGGGCCGGGACAAAGTCGCCCCTTTGGTCGTGCTTTGTGACCCTTCCCTCCACCGGCCCCGGCTTAGCGCCCGCCTCCGTGTCTGCGGATAGACCATTTTCGGGCAAAATCAGCACGTTCGCTGTGTCATCCCAGGGCGACGGCATTTCCGACGCCTGGCGCTGCCAATCTCTGGGATGCCGGCCACGGCAGCCTGTCCATCGCAGCCTATCCAGGCCCATCTCTGGACACCTGCCAACGCCGGCCAGGTCCCCTTTCTGGACCGGGCACACCGCAGGTCATTGGGTGCGTCGGCACCCCGTACGCACCCCAGGTCATCGGTCATTTCAACCCAGTGAAAGGAGTCGTCTTCATGCGGAAACTGCTCTTCGTAGTTGCCCTACTCATGTTATTGGTCGTGGCCGGCTGTGCCGCGCCTGCCCAGCCCGCTGCCGATACAGGCCAGGCAGCCCCTGCCACCGGCGGCGAAGAAGCGGCCGAAGCGGCCGAAGCGCCTCTGCTGCGCTTTGGCATCAACGCCGCCGATTTGGGCACCCTGGATCCCCACTTTGCTTCCTCCACCAACGACCGGACGGTGGTCAGCATGATCTTCAACGGCCTGGTGCGCTACAAGCCGGGCGAAGCGCCCGAGATGGAGCCGGACCTGGCCACGGCCATCCCCGAACCCGAGATCGTGGATGGCAAGCAGGTCTGGACTTTCGAGCTGCGCCAGGGGGTCATGTGCCACCCCAGCCCGGAGACCGAGGCCTACGAGCTGACCGCGGATGACGTGGTCTACTCCCTCACCAAGTCGGCCAACCCGGATCGCTCGGCCTACGCCGGCGAATACACGGGCATGACCGTCGAAAAGGTGGATGACTACACCGTGCGCATCACCCTGGACCAGCCCCTCTCGCCGGTGCTCTTCCTGCCCAAGGTGGCCGACTACGCGGGCGGCTTCATCGTTTGCAGCAAGGCGGTGGAAGCCCTGGGTGACGAAGCCATCAAGACCCACCCGGTGGGCACCGGCCCCTTCATGTTCGACAGCTACACGCCCCAGGACCGGGTGCGGCTGGTGGCCAACCCCGACTACTTCCGGGGCCAGCCCAAGCTGGGCGCGGTGGAAGTGCGCTACATGCCCGACATCAGCAGCCGGGAGCTGGGCCTGAAGGCTGGCGAGCTGGACGTGATCTCCGGCCTGGATGAGGCCCAGTGGATCGAGGATGTCAACAGCGATCCCAACCTGCAGGTGGACGTCTTCGGCGTGGGTGAGGTGGCCACCATCCACTTCAACACCACCGTGCCGCCCCTGGACAACCCAGACGTGCGCAAGGCCATCGCCTACGCGCTGAACCGGGACGAGTTCCTGGCCCTCTTTGGGCCGGGCGTGGCGGAAAACGTCTACTCGCCGGTGCCGGCCCAGTTCATGCCCGGCGGCCTGACCAAGGAAGAAGTAGAAGCGCTGGGGCTGGACTACAGCTACAATCCGGAGAAGGCCCGGGAGCTGCTGGCCCAGGCCGGCCTGGCCGACGGCTTCAGCCTCTCCGTGGTCTCCTCGGAGATGCCGGCCTACCGCAAGATCTATGAGAGCATGCAGGCCCAGCTGGCCGCGGTGGGCATCAACCTCCAGGTGGACATCGTGGATCACTCCACCATGCACACCAAGATCCGGGAGGATGTGAATCCCATCGTGGTCTACGTGGCCTTCCGGCCCAACGCCGACGTCTACCTGACCCGCTTCTTCCATTCCGATTCCATCGTGGTCACCGGTGCCAAGCCGGACACCAACTTCTCCCACTACGACAAGATCGACGACCTGATCGAGGCTGCCCGGGTCGAGACCGATCCGGACAAGCAGATCGAGCTGTGGAAACAGGCCCAGATCCAGATCCTGGAGGACATGGTGGCCCATACCCTCATGTACCAGAACCAGGTCTACGCCCGCAACACCGCTGTGGACTACGGCCACCCCCTCAAGGCGGTGCTGAACCTGAATCCGCAGATCACCGAACAGACCCAGATCGTGCGTTAACCCATGGCCGTCGGGGGTGGGCGAACCGCTCGTCCCACCCCCGGCCCCATGGCCCGATGAAGCGGGCCGGCTATCGTCCGACACTCACCACGGGTAAACCCCTATGCTGATTTATACGGTACGGCGTCTACTGTTGTCCATCCCGACCCTGCTGGCAGTCCTAACCCTGGTCTTCGTGATCGTCCGGGTCCTACCTGGTGATCCGGCCCAGGCAGCCCTGGGCGACTACGCCTCCAAAGAGGCGGTGGAAGCCCTGCGGGCGCGCATGGGCTTGGACAAGCCGCTGGCGGTCCAGTATGTGACCTTCCTGGCCGGCCTGCTGCGGGGCGATTTGGGGAATTCCATGAAGAGTGGAAAGCCGGTGGCCGAGCAGATCGGCTTTGTGTTGCCCCATACCCTGCAGTTGACCCTGGCTTCCATTGTGGTGGGGGTGGTCTTCGGGGTGCCGTTGGGCATCGTCACCGCGGTGCGCCGCAACGGCCTCATGGACTACTTCGGGCGCATCTTCTCCCTGGCCGGCCTTTCCATCCCGGCCTTCTACCTGGGCATCTTGCTCATGTTGATCTTTGGCCTGCGCCTGGGGTGGTTTCCCATCCTGTGGAATGACGCCCGGGGCAATCTGATTGCAGCCATCCGCCAATTGGTGTTACCGGCGTTGACCCTGGGTCTGATCATGACCGCCTACGTCACCCGCATGACCCGCTCGGCCATGCTCAACATCCTGGGGGAGGACTATGTGCGCACGGCCCGGGCCAAAGGACTGGCAGAACGGGTGGTGATGTTCCGGCACGCCCTGCGTTCTGCCCTGATTCCTATCGTCTCCATCGTTGGGATCTTCGCGGTGAGCCTGATCGGCAGCTCGGTCATGACCGAAATCGTCTTCTCCCGCCCTGGGCTGGGGAAGCTCATGGTGGATGCCGTCAAACAGCGGGACTACACCACCCTCCAGTCGGTGATGGTGGTCTACGCCTTTTTGATCGTGATCATCAACCTGGTGGTCGACCTCCTCTATGGCCTGGTGGACCCGCGGGTCCGCTACGATTGACCTTTTCCTTGAGCCGTGTATAGGTGACTTCATGCAGGGTGCCCAAACCATCGATCTTGCTGTCCAACTTCCCCAGACCCTGACCCAGCGCCAGCGCATGTGGCGGGCCTTCACCCGCAACCGGGTCGCCGTGGTGGGCCTGGTGCTGGTGATCCTCATTGCCTTCGTGGCGGTGGCCGCGCCCTGGTTGGCCCCGGCCGATCCCATTGCCCAGGCGGCGCGGGAACGCCTCTCCCCGCCCAGCCCGGCCCATCCCCTGGGGCAGGACAACTATGGCCGGGATATTCTCTCCCGCCTGATCTACGGGACCCGCATCTCCCTGCTGGTGGGTATCCTTTCGGTGTTGTTGGGCGCCTCTGTGGGGACGGCCATGGGGGTGATCGCGGGGTATCGGGGAGGATGGGTGGAAGCCATTCTCATGCGGGTGGTGGACACCCTGCTGGCATTCCCCGACCTGATCACCGGCCTGCTAGTCCTGGCCGTGTTGGGGGGCGGGCTGGACAAGATGATCATCGCCATTGGGATCGTCATCTCACCCCGTTTTGCCCGCCTGGCCCACGGGCCCACCCTGGCCCTGCGGGAGAAGGATTTTATCAGCGCCGCACGGTCCATCGGCGTGGGCCATATTCGCATGCTCACCCGGCACATCCTGCCCAACATCGTGAGCGAGCTGCTGGTGATGGCCAGCCTCTGGACCGCGTCCGCCATCCGCATTGAAGCCAGCCTGAGCTTCATCGGCCTGGGGGTGGCGCCGCCCACGCCCACCTGGGGCCAGA
Organism: Litorilinea aerophila; assembly: GCF_006569185.2. Classification (NCBI taxonomy): domain Bacteria; kingdom Bacillati; phylum Chloroflexota; class Caldilineae; order Caldilineales; family Caldilineaceae; genus Litorilinea; species Litorilinea aerophila. Next base: position 143,001 of record NZ_VIGC02000007.1, read on the forward strand.
TGATCAACGACGGAACCCAGTATCTCACCAGCCTGCCCTGGTTCTCGGTGGCGCCCGGCCTGGCCATCCTGGTCACGGTGATGGCCTTCAACCTGTTGGGGGACGGGCTGCGGGACGTGCTGGATCCTCGCATGCAGAATTGACCGGCTATTACAGTCTGGCGTAAATACCACGGCAGAAATTCGTCGATAGTATCCACCAGGAGGTAGTGCCGCCGCATTTCTGCCGTGATTTACTATTTGAATGTGCCGGCTCAGCTGAAAGCCGCCACCAGCTTTTCCCGGGTGATGGCCCGGCGGAAACGGCGCAAGAGCAGGGTAGAAGTCACCGGCGCCACCAGCAGGAACGCCACCCACACCGTGGCCAGCCCCCCGCCCATCAAACGTAACAGCAGTGCCCCCAGTAGCACCGACGTCCAGACGCCGATGGTGTTGACCCGCAGGGGGTACTGGGTATTGCCCGTCCCCCGCAGGGCCCCCCCCTGGACGAAGAGGACGGCCCAGAAGGGCATGGTCAGGGCCAGGGGACGGAAGGCAGCGGCGCCCATCTCGATCACGGTCGGATCGTCGGTGAAGATCCCCATGATGGCCCGGCCGAAGAGGAAGAAGACCACGCCCAGGGACCCCATCCAGATCAATGCCCACTCGGTCGCGATGCGGGCAATCATCCAGCCTTCTGCCTGACGCCGGGCGCCGATGCTCTGCCCCACCAGGGCGGTGGCCGCGATACCGAAACCGATGCCCGGCAAAAAAGCCACCGACAGGGCGTTGAAGGCGATGCGGTGGGCGGCCAGCGCCAGGGTGCCCAGGCGGGCCACCACGATGGTGAGGACCAGAAAGCCCACCGAAATCAACATCTGCTCCAGGGCGGCTGGAATGCCGATGCGCAGGATGTTGCGGGCCAATTGCAGGCTGGGCCACCAGCCCTGACGTCCCCGGATGGTGATGCCGTGTCTTCCTCGCCAGAGAACCACCAGGAGGATCGCTACACCCAGGGCCCGAGAGAGAAAGGTGCCCCAGGCACTCCCCACAGCCCCCAGCTCCGGCATGCCCAACCGACCGAAAATCAGCCCGTAGGTCAGAACCACATTGACCAGGTTGGCGCACGCGGTGATCAGCATGGGCGTGCGGGAGTCACCCGCACCCCGCAGCACACCCCCGCCCAGCAGCAGCAGGGTCAACACCACCACCGTCCCCATGGTCACCTGGAGATACTCGGTACCGATGGCGCTGACGGCCGGCTCCATGCCGAAGATGGCGATAAGCCACTCCGCGCTGAAGAGCCCGGCCACAATAAGGGGAATGGAAATGATGACGCTCCAGACCAGGGACTGCTTGGCCAGCCGGCTGGCCCGGGCAAAGGCCTGGGCTCCCACCGCCTGGGCCACCAGGACCGAGCTCCCCACCGAGGTGGCGCTGAGGGCCGAGATGATGAAGAACATGATCTGGATGGCTGCACCCACCCCGGCGATGGCCTCGGCGCCCAGTTGCGCCACCATCAAGGTATCCACCACCCCCAGGAGAGTCTGGAGGAAGTTTTCGCTGATCACCGGCCAGGCCAGGTTAAAGACGCGTCGCCTGAGGGAAAGCTCCGTGGGGTCATCCCCTGGCGGCTGGGGATGATCGTCTGCCGGGTCAGGGCCCGCTACCTCGGGAAATTGCTCACGCTCTTCCACCCAGTTCCTCCTGCTGAATTCTGTGTGTCGTATCGAGGGGCGTAAGCGCGCCTGGTGCATCGGCGGGTTCGGCCCCACATCGTAGGTCCAGTTTCCCGGCTGGCGACAGGCGCCGGCACGTTTGCTCTCCGCGCGCTTCGGCCCCGCGGCGTCGGTCGTGGCGAATGTCTGAAGCCTTTACTATAACAGATGTGAAAGGGGAGCAGAAACTGGCGGGGCGTTGATCTTCATGGGAACGGGCAACCCAGGGGTGGGGAGAAAGAAAAAAAACGGGGTAGACAACGGAAAGCTGTCTACCCCGGGCAATGGCCTGTAAAAAGTCCTGGTCTGTTTGCGCCAGCCGGTATCAAGCGGCCAGGCTGTAGCGCCGGCTTCCAGGTTGGTGGGGCGCCACCTTTTCCGGCAGGGACAGGGCTTCGTTCAGCTCATGGACCAGCCCATTCTGGAGGACGGTGAGTTCTTCCTCGGGCAGCTCGGCCCGCACCACACTGTTTTCGGTGCCGTAGTTGTTGGTGGTGAAGCCATCGGCGTGAAAATCAGTCCGCCACTGGCCGTCGATCAGGTAGCGAAACTCGTAGCTCTGCCCTGCCGGTAGCTCCACTTCCGCACGCCACACGCCGTCGTGGTCCTGGCGCATGGGAGTGGCCGTCTGATCCCAGTTGTTGAAATCGCCGGTCAGATAGATCCGGTCGGCCCAAAGACATGCGGGGAGTTCAAAAACGACGCGTACGTAACCGGGTCTCGAAGCTTTAAACTTGCGAATCATGGCCTGTCCTCCTTCGGGTCAAATGCCGGGTTGGGTCCTGCATCAAGAATCTGACCTGCGAATTCCACCGAAAATTCGGCAACGGCTACCCGCTCGGCGGGTGACCGTCTGAGTTCCCTGGAATCTCCGTCAGATAATACGGATTGATAAGAGCGAATTTATCGATCCCGGCCGTGACCCGTTCTCCTGTCGGGCTGGCAGTGGTTCATGGATGCCTGCAGTGGGTCTGCGATGAAAGCTCGCCACAGGCTTGCTATGATACAGGCTACGTCTCGCAACTTAACAACAGGTTACAGAATCTTAATGGTTGGGTTAAAGTTCATCCCTGGTAGCTTTACTGCTTTCGATAGTATAGACCATTGAACGAAAAAACGAAAGGGTCCTTTGTCCTAAAATCAATCTGAATGATTTTGTGCCGCCGGAGTCGACAGGTGCACCCCAGAATGTGGCTTCAGGGCAAAAGCAGGGGGACAGCCAAAACGTCCACTGTCCCCCCCTGGCCAGCTTATCGGATTCGATGCTTGTGGCGGTTCATCCCACCACGATATTCACCAGCCGGTCCGGCACCACGATCACCTTGCGCACCTGTTTGCCGTCGATCCACTTCTGCACGTTGCCCAGGGCCAGGGCCTGGCTTTCCAGGGTGGCCTTGTCTGTGCCCGGGGAAACCAGCAGCTTGTCCCGGACCTTGCCGTTCACCTGGACCACCACGGTGATCTCCTCCTCCCGGGCCTTTTCCGGATCTCCCTCAGGCCAGCGCTGCAGGTGTACGCTTTCGGTGTGGCCCAGCCGATGCCACAGCTCCTCGCTGATGTGGGGGAAGATGGGCGCCATCAGCAAGATCAGCGTCTCAATCGCTTCCTGCCACAGGGCGCTGCCATAGACAGGCGTCTCCTTGAGCCGCAGCAGCAGGTTGTTCAGCTCCATCATGGCGGCAATGGCCGTGTTGAAGCGGAAGTTGGCGATGTCGTCGGTCACCTTCAGGATGGTCTGGTGCAGCTTGCGCTCCAGGGCCCGTAGCTCCTCCCCGGCCGGCTCGGCCTCCTGCTGGGCCGGGTCGCCCTCTTCCACCACCACATGCCAGACCCGGTGCAGGAAGCGGCTGACCCCTTCAATGGCGCTGGGATCCCACGGCCCGCCCAGTTCCCAGGGGCCGATGAACATCAGGTAGCCCCGTACCGTGTCTGCCCCGTATTTCCCCACGTAGTCGTCGGGGTTGACCACGTTGCCCCGGCTCTTGGACATCTTCTCCCCATCCGGCCCCAGGATGGTCCCCTGGTTGAACAGGCGCAACATGGGCTCGTCGAAGTTCACGATGCCCAGGTCCCGCAGGGCCTTGGTGAAGAAGCGGGTGTAGAGCAGGTGCATGGTGGCGTGCTCAATGCCGCCCGTGTACTGGTCCACCGGCAGCCAATATTCGCCCTTTTCTGGATCCCACGGCATGTCGTCGGCGTGGATGGTTTCCCCGGCCTTCCAGTAGGGCGAAACATAGGCGTAGTGGTACCAGCTGGAGCACATGAAGGTGTCCATGGTGTCGGTTTCCCGCTCCGCGTCGCCGCCACAGCGGGGGCATTTCACATAGCGGAAGCCGGCGTGGTATTTCAGTGGGCTTTCTCCCGTGGGCTTGAACTCGGCATCGTCGGGCAGGCGCACGGGCAGCTCTTCGTAGGGGACGGGCACCGTGCCACACTGGGGGCAGTAGATGATGGGGATGGGCGCGCCCCACATGCGCTGGCGGCTGATCAGCCAGTCCCGCAGGCGGTAGTTGACCGCGGCCTTCCCCTTGCCCGTCTCTTCCAACCAGGCGGTGACCTTCTTGGCCGCCTCCTTGACGGGTGTGCCGTCGAAGGGGCCGCTGTTGATCATGAAGCCTTCTTCCTTGGAGTCGTAGGCTTCGGTCAGGGGGCCGTCTTCGCCGTTGGGGCCGCTGATCACCCGGCGAATTTCCAGGCCAAACTTTTGGGCAAACTCGAAGTCCCGCTGGTCGTGGGCGGGGACGGCCATGATGGCGCCGGTGCCGTAGCCCATCATCACGTAGTCGGCGATCCAGATGGGGATGCGCTCGTTGTTGACCGGGTTGATGGCGTAGCCGCCGGTGAAGACGCCGGTCTTCTCCTTGTCGGTGGCCGTGCGGGTGATCTCGTCCAGGCGGGCAGCGGCGGCCTTATAGGCCTGGACCTCCTCCCACTGTTCCGGCGTGGTGACCTTGTCCACCAGCAGGTGCTCCGGCGCCAGCACCATGAAGGTGGCGCCCCACAGGGTGTCGGGGCGGGTGGTGAAGATCACCACGGGGTCGCCCTGCTCCGTGTGGAAGGTGACTTCCGCGCCCTCGCTGCGGCCGATCCAGTTGATCTGCATCACTTTGACCCGCTCCGGCCAGTCGATCTGGTTCAGCCCCTCGATCAACTCATCGGCGTAGCGGGTGATGCGGAACTTCCACTGTTCCAGCTCTTTCTTGATGACGGGGGTTCCGCAGCGCTCGCAGTGGCGATCTTCTCCCCAGACCTGCTCCCGGGCCAGGGTGGTGTTGCAACTGGGGCACCAGTCCACCGGCGCGTATTCCCGGTAGGCCAGGCCGGCTTCATAGAATTTCAGGAAGAACCACTGGGTCCACTTGTAATATTCCGGGTCGCAGGTAATGGCTTCCCGGTCCCAGGCCCACATGGCGCCCATCTGGCGCAGTTGTCGGCGCATGCGCTCGATGTTGGCGTAGGTCCACTCTTTGGGGTGGATGCCGTGCTTGATGGCGGCGTTCTCCGCGGGCAGGCCGAAGGCGTCGAAGCCGATGGGGAAGAAGACGTTATAGCCGTTCATGCGCCGCCAGCGGGCCGCCGCGTCGCTCGGTGTGAACGCGTACCAGTGGCCGGTGTGCAGGTCGCCCGAGGGATAGGGTAACATGGTCAACGCGTACCATTTGGGCCGCTCGGGGTCTTCCACCGTCCGGTACAGCCCTTCTTCTTCCCAAATTTTTTGCCACTTGGGCTCGATTTCTTGTGGATTATATCGATCGGACATGGACGTCGCTCCTATGGGTCAACGCTCGTGAAGGCTTGAATATCAACGGACGCTGATAGTTGCCAGATGCTGGCATCGGCTGCGCGCCATGCGGCCAGGCATCCGCTTCTCGGCCTGTCAATTCTGGCGCTATGAGACAGCCTGGTCATCAACAGCCTGAATTGGAAAAACAGCGAGAGTGGGGTGTGGCCCGCGCGCAGGTCAGCGGGCTAGCTAAGCGCGAGGATACCGCCCACCGAACCGGCGGTCAAGGGGAAGCGACTGGACGAAAAAATCTTCGCAACATACCGGCGTGCATTCATAAATTTTATTGTATCACAACCGGTCAAGTTCTTGAAAAATTCTTCCGCATTCACACAGGGGCACAGAGTAGAGACGCACGGCCGTGCATCTCTACTCTGTATATCTCTACTCTGTGCGTCTCTATGCTCTATGGACGGGCCTCAGCCGGCGCGGACCGTTTCAGCCAGGCTCACGGGCGTGAACCAGTTCCATTTGTCGGGCAGCTCGCCCCGGATGATGCCGAAGAAGACATCCTGGATGCTCTTGGTGATGGGGCCGCGGCCGCCCTTGCCCACCGGCAGCCGATCCACCGAGCGAACCGGGGTGATCTCGGCGGCCGTGCCTGTGAAGAAGATTTCGTCGGCCAGGTAGAGCATCTCCCGGGGAATGGTGGTCTCCCGTACGGTGTAGCCCAGGTCCCGGGCAATGGTGATGGCGCAATCCCGGGTGATCCCCCCCAGGATGCTGTTGCCCAGGGGGGGCGTGTAAATTTCACCTTTGTAGATGAGGAAGATGTTCTCGCCGCTGCCCTCGCTCACGTAGCCGTTGATGTCCAGGGCGATGCCCTCGTTGAAGCCGTTATCCTTGGCTTCCATGACCACGTTCTGGCTGTTGACATACTGGCCGCCGATCTTGGCCAGCGCGTTGAGGGTGTCGGGGGCCATGCGGCGCCAGCTGCTCACCTGCACGTCCACGCCCTTTTCCAGGGCTTCGGCGCCCAGGTAGGCGCCCCAGGGCACCGTGGCCAGGATGGCGTCCACCGGGCAGCCCCGGCCGTCCACGCCCAGGGAGTCGTAGCCCCGGAAGACCAGGGGGCGGATGTAAGCGCTGCGGTGTTGATTGGCGCGCAACACCTCGGCCGTCACCTGCATCCACTCGTCGACGGTCAAGGGGGATGGAATGCGGGCGACTTTGCAACTGAAGAGCAGCCGTTCGAAATGTTCGGGCCCCCGGAAGATGGCCGGGTTCCCGTCCCGTTCGTAGGCGCGGATGCCCTCGAAGACGCTGCTGCCGTAGTGCAAGGCGTGGGTGAAGACGTGGACCTTCGCCTCGTCCCACGGGATCACCTTGCCATTCATCCAGATATAATCAGCCCGCATGGCCATAAGGCGTTACTCCTTGTCGCTTCAGTTGTTCCGGGTGGCTTGTTCCCGGTTGGGTGGAAAACAGGGAATTCGTTGTCCGCTATTATACAAAGGATGGCCGACCTTTGTCATGTTTGCCCGACGGCTGGGCGCACTTCAAGCCCGGGGGACAATCCGGGGAGCAAGGCCAGGTCTACCGTCCCTCAGGACGCGGTGAGCAGGTGGTCGATGGCCTGGGTCAATTCACCCAGGGTGGCGGCGACGATGACGTCGTCACAGTAGCGGGCATATTCCAGCATGTCGCTGTCACCGGTGCCCCAGAGCATGGGCGGCTCCGGGTTGAGCCAGATGGTGCGCCGGCAGCGCCGGGCCATCATGCTGAAGAGATCCAGCCGGGGGTCGTGGTAGTTGTTGCGGGCATCCCCCACCATGATAAAGGTGGTGCGGCTGTCCAGGGTGTCCAGGTAGTTGCGGGCGAAGTTGTCCAGGCTGTAGCCCAGGTCCGTGTTGTAGGAGCCGGGCGGCATGCGCACCAGCACCTGGCTGATGGCATCTTTGGCTTCCTGTCCCACAAAGTCCGGCGTGATGTATTCCAGGTGGTCGATGAAGGCGAAGGCGTGGGTCTTGGTGACCAGATCCTGGAGCGCGTAGACCAGGCTGAGCATCAGTTCGGAGCAGTGGCGCATGGAGGTGCTGATGTCGCAGATGACCACCAGCTTGGGCTTCAGCCGGTGGTCCCGATGTTTGATCTCCATGGGGACGCCCCCGTGCTTCAGGTTGGCCCGCAGGGTGGCCTTGGCGTCCAACTGGCCGCTCTTGGCCCGCTTCTGGCGCAGGGCGATGCGGCTGCGCAGACGGTTGGCCAGGCGGCTCACCTCTTTGCGCAGCCGGTCCATGTCCCGGTCCGAAAGGGCGCCGAAGGGGCGGTCCAGCAGTTCGTCGATGCCCTGGTCCGGTCGTTCTTCGCTCATGTTTTCGGCGATGCGCTGGCCGGCGAACTGGGAGAGCTGCTCCTGGATGGCCTGTTGATTGGCCTGGATGAGCTGGCGCATCTGCTCCAGGCGCTCTTTGCTCATGCCCATCTGCGCCAGGAGCTGCATCAGTTCCCGCAGGGCTTCCCGCACTTCGTCGAAGCGCAGGGCCCGCATCATACGCCGGGCCATCCACTCCCGGTAGCGCATGTCGTTCATGCGGTTGAGGCCTACCATCTGGCCCAGTTGTTCCAGCTCCTGCTGGCTGAGCTGTTCACCCCGGAGGAGCTTTTCCATCATGCGGCGGAGCTGCTCGCTGAACATGCGCAGCGCCTGGGCCAGCATCTGGGCCTCCTCCGGCGACATGTCTTCCGTGATGTCCATCATGGGTGGCTGGTCGCCGCTGTCGAAGAAGAGGGGGAACAGCTCGTCGAAGATGGGCAGGCTGTTGGCGTCCTTGACCAGGGTGGTGCGCAGGCTGAGGCGGAAGAGCTCCCGCTCCTGGACGCCCATGTGGTCGACCGCCTGGAAGGCATCCGCGCTCTCGGCCAGGCTGATGCGCACGCCGCCCGCCCGCAGCGCGGCGATAAATTTGAGCATCCGATCTTCCATGGTCAAACTCCTCTGGTCATCCCGTCGCCACGGGGCTAATCCCGCCAGCGGAACTGGCTCAGGTCATCGTCCTCAATGTCCACGCCCCGGGAGCTGACCTGCATGCGGCGACGAACTTTCTGCAGGTCGCTCTCGTGCTTCAGCAGGACGTTCAAGGTGGTCTCCAGGGTCTCTTCGTCCAGTTGTTTGGCGTTGAGGGCCACCAGGGAACGGGCCCAGTCCAGGGTTTCGCTGATGCTGGGCGATTTGCGCAGATCCAGATCCCGCAGCCGTTGCACCAGCTCCACCGCCTGGCGGGCCAGCTTGGGGCTCAGCTCGGGCACCTTCAGGCGCACCACGGCCAGCTCCTGTTCCAGGGAAGGGTAGCCGATGAAGAGGTAGAGGCAGCGCCGCTTCAGGGCTTCGCTCAGCTCCCGGGTGTTGTTGCTGGTCAGCACCACCAGGGGGCGATGGACCGCTGCAAGAGTGCCCAGCTCCGGCACGCTGACCTGGAAGTCGCTCAGCACTTCCAACAGGAAGGCCTCGAACTCGGCGTCGGCCCGGTCGATCTCGTCGATCAGGAGGACAGTGGGCTTTTCACTGAGGATTGCCTTGAGCAGGGGGCGTTGCAGCAGAAAGCGCATGGAGAAGAAGACGTCCTCTTCAGCCGCCAGCCGGTCGGCGGCTTCGGCCAGGGAATGGGTGTTGGCCAGGGTCTCCTGGAGCTTGTCCCGCAGCAGCTGGGTGTAGAGCAGCTGCTTGGCATATTCCCATTCGTACAGGGCCTTGGTTTCGTCCAGCCCTTCGTAACACTGGAGGCGGATGAGTTCCCGGCCGGTGGCGCCGGCAATGGCCTTGGCCAGCTCCGTCTTGCCCACGCCGGCCGGCCCTTCGGTCAGCAGGGGTTTGCCCAGCTGCTGGCAGAGGTAGACGGTGGTGGCGATTTCGTCGCTGGCGATGTACTGTTGTTCTCCGAGCGCTTCTTTGACAGCGCGGGGGGAAGTGTAGACTCGATTGTTGGTCACAGGAGGATCTCCTCAATGAACAAGATGTTCAAGACGGCCCAATCTGGTGAAAGTGTACATCAACGCCAACTGTTTGTAAACCAAACTTTCGAGGGGGGCAGTTGCGCCACCGGGATGACTTGGCTACAATCGGCCCAATCGACGGACATGGTAGGTCACGTTTCCACATGTGATTGCCGGTCCGATATAGAAACCGGAGCTACGAAATCTGCGTGCCCCCTCGCAAGACAATTCGGTATACCCACGGAAATCCCGGAGGAACCCATGACAGAGATGAATCAGGAGCGGCTGGTGCAGTTTGCCCGGGAGCTGGTACAGCTCCCCAGCCTGAGCGGGCAGGAACAGGCGGTGGCCCGGCGGGTCCAGGCAGAGATGGAGGCCCTGGGCTTCGACCAGGTCACCGTGGACGAGAACGGCAGCGTGATCGGGGTCATCGAGGGGAGGGAGCCGGGCAACACTCTGCTCCTGGATGCCCACACCGACACCGTGGACGTGACGTCAGGGGTCCCCTGGCAGCGGGATCCCTTCTCCGGCGCGGTGGTGGACGGTGCTCTGCACGGCCGGGGCAGCGCGGACATGAAGGGCGCGCTGGCGGCCATGGTCCACGCCGCCGCCGGCCTGGATCGCAGCCATCTCCGGGGCCGGGTGGTGGTGAGCGCCTCCACCCTGGAGGAGGTGCTGGAAGGGATCGCCCTGCAGGCCGTCATGGCCCGCTATCCCCCGGACTTCGTGGTCATCGGCGAGGCCACCGGGCTGAACCTGAGCCGGGGCGGTCGGGGGCGGGCCGAAGTCCGTCTGGAGACGGTGGGCCGGCCGGCCCACTCCTCGTCCCCCCAGCTGGGCCGCAACGCGGTGCTGGACATGCTCCAGGCGGTGGCCGCCGTGGAGGCGCTGACGCTGCCCACCCACCCCCTCATGGGGCCGGCCATCCTGGCCCTGACTGATATCATCTCCGAGCCCTACCCGGGCCACTCGGTCATTCCCAGCATCTGCCGGGTGACCTACGACCGGCGGCTCTTGCCCGGCGAAACGGAAGAGGACGTGCTAGGTCCCATCCTGGCGCTGGCGGAGGGCGACCTGGCGGCCCGACAGATTCAGCTACGGGCCACCATTGCCACCGGCGAGTACACCGCCTACACCGGCAACGTCTTGCGCATGGCCAAGTTCTTTCCGGCCTGGCTCCTGCCGGAGGACCACGCCTTCGTCCAGCGTTCCCTGGCTGGCCTGCACGCGGCCGGCCTTCAGCCCGAATTGACCACCTACCGCTTCTGCACCAACGCGGCCTACAGCGCCGGCGTCGCCCATGTGCCCACGGTGGGCTTTGGCCCCGCAACCGAGGCCGATGCCCACGTGGTAGACGAGCGGCTGCGGCTGGAGGACCTCCTGGCTGCGGCCCGGGGCTACCGGGGCATCATGGAGGCCGTGCTGAACGGGACGGATTGACGCCGTCTCAAGTCGTTCCGTCTGGTCAATCCCGTCCGAAATTCGCCGATAGGTTCCACCAGAAGGAGCGCGCCCAGAGGGTACCCGGAATTTCTGCCGTGGTCTTTACGCCAGACTGTAGTCGTGCCCCACTGTCTACGGTGGCCCGCCGGTCAAGACCTCAGTGCCGGTCAGGGTCACGGTGGTGGTGAGGATGCTGCCGGCGTCGGCTTCCGGGCTGGGCAGGGGCGTCCACGTGGGCGTTGGCCCATCCCCAGGTGATTCTGTGGGGGCTTCGGTGGGCACCTCTGTAGGCGCAGGAGTGGCCGTGGGCGCCTCGACGGTGGGCGTGTCCGTGGGCGGGGCCTCCGTCACCGGCGGCACGGCCGTGGGCGTCTCCGTGGGTACCTCTGTGGGGATCGCCGTGGGGAGCGGCGGTGTGGGCGTGTCCTGGGGCACCGGCGTCCAGGTGGCTGTGGGGGGTGGCGTGGGCGTGGGCTGCTCCACAAAGACCCGCACCCGGGTTTCGTACATGGCGCCAGCCCGGTCGTAGACCACCAGGCGCAGGGTGTGGGGGCCGTTGCCCAGGCTCCGGGTGTCCCACTGGCCCAGCACGCCGTCCAGGACGGGCTGGCGGGCGGCTTCCGGCGCCGGCCCGATGGGCGGACTGAAGGCGCCGGGGTCATGGCTCACGCCGTAGGAGAGCTCGTAGTGGTCAAACTCCGGCACATTGGCCGTGCCCACCACGGTCACCACGCCGCCCACCACTTCACCCTCCACCGGCTGGCGGATGAAGAGCTCCGGCGCAAAGGCGAAGGTCTCTTCAGGGCTGGCCGGCGGTTGGGGGATGCCGTGGGCTTCGGCCCACTCCCGGTACGGTTCCGGATAGATTTTGAACACCTTCTCTTCGATGGCCTCGGGCGGCGTGAACTCGGTGGCCAGCCGGCCGCTGGTCCGATCCAGGCGCACGATCTGGTAGAGGTCCTTCTCCGGCGGCAGGGGCGGCCGGTCCTCAGCGAACCAGTACTGGCGGGTTTCCGGGCAGGCGGGGCTGGGCAGGGTCCCCGTGTCGGCGCAGACTTCGAAGCGGCGGACGCCGGGTGGCGGCGTGAATTCCTGCACCGGTTCATTGACCAGGGCGGCGGTCATGAACTGGTTCCAGATGGGGCCCGCACCGCTCACGCCGGAGATGTCCCGCATGGGCGAGTTGTCGCTGTTGCCCACCCACACGCCGGTCACCAGCTGGGGCGTGTAGCCCACGGTCAGGTTGTCCCGGAAGTCGTTGGTGGTGCCCGTCTTGACCGCGGCCGGGCGGTTCAGGCGCAGAACCGAGTTGGGGCCGAAGGTGGGGCTGCGGGCCTCGTTGTCGCTCAGGATGTCGGTGATGAGGAAGGCGTCCACCGGATCCACCACCTGGCCTGCGTCGGCCGGCTGGCAGGGGCGGTCGCTGTTCATCTCGCAGAGCACCCGGCCCTCGCTGTCGGTGATGCGCAGGATGGCCACAGGCGGCACCCGGTATCCGCTGTTGGCCAGCACGGCGTAGGCGCCGGTCAGCTCCAGCAGGGGCACTTCTCCGCCACCCAGGGCCAGGCTCAGGCCGTAGTCCGGGCGGGTCAAGGTGGTGATGCCCAGGCGCCGGGCCAGCTCCAGGAAGTTGGGCAGGCCCACCGTCTGCAGGGCGCGCACGGCCGGGATGTTGTAGCTGTTGGCCAGGGCAGTGCGCACCGTGACCAGCCCGTGCTCCCGGTTGTCGTAGTTGGTGGGCACGTAGGGTGGGTTGGCGCCGTCGGGAAATGCCTCTTCGATGTCCGCCACCAGGGTACCCGGCGTCCACCGCTCCGCCAGGGGTTTATCCGGCTGGGCGAATGCGGCCAGGTAGACGAAGGGCTTGATGGCGCTGCCGGGCTGCCGGGGGGCCAGGGCCATATTCACCTGGCCGTCGATCTCCACATTGTCAAAGTCGGCGCTGCCCACGAAGGCCAGGATCTCGCCCGTGTTGGGGCGCAGGGCCACCAGCGCGCCGTTGGAGACGTTGCGATCGGCCAGCCGATTCACCTGCTCCTGCACGATCTGCTGGGCCATCTCCTGCAGGGAGAGATCCAGGGTGGTGGTCACGTTGAGCCCGGTCTGGTAGAGGGCTTCCGGCCCCAGGAGCGATTCCAGCTGTTGGCGCACGTAGAGGGTGAAGTGGGGCGCCTTCATCTCATAGCTCAGGGGCGCGTAGGAGAGGGGCTCCAGCCAGGCGGCGTCCGCCTGCTCTGGGGTGATGTAGCCGTTCTCCACCATCAAGCTCAGGACCACGCCCTGCCGGGCCTTGGCCCGGTCCGGGTGGGTGTAGGGATCGTAGTAGGCGGGAAGCTGGGGCAGGCCGGCCAGCAGCGCGGCTTCGGCCAGGGTGAGCTCCGAGACGTCTTTATTGAAATAGGTCTCGGCAGCTGCGTCCGCCCCGTAGGCCAGGTTCCCGTAGTAGAGCTCGTTGAGGTAGAGCTCCAGGATCTGGTCCTTGTGGTAGCGGCGGCTGATCTCGGCGGAGAGGATGGCCTCTTTGACCTTGCGGGTGATGCTCCGCTCGGGGGAGAGGAAGACCAGCTTCACCAGTTGCTGGGGAATGGTGGAAGCGCCCGAGACCACATCCCCCTCCTGGACTGCGTAGTAGAGGGCCCGTAACAGGGCCACCGGGTCGATGCCCCGGTGCCGGTAGAAATTGGCATCTTCGGTGGCAATGGTGGCCTGGATCAGGTAGGGGGAGATGCGGTCCAGGGGGACCACCTGTCGCCGTCCGGCGTTGGGGTCGAAGGTCTCGTTCAGCAGCTCGCCGTTGCGGTCGAAGATGCGGGTGCTCTGGAAGCTGCTGGCCCGGCTGGTCAGCTCGTCCGGCGCGGGGAGGTCCGCGGCGATCACGGCATAGCCGATGAGGCCGCCGCCCAGCCCGAAGGCGGCCAGCGCCACAAAGGCCAGGATGCCGCTGATCAGCCCGCGCACGAAGCCGCCGCCGGCGCGGGGCCGGCTGCGCCGAGGGGCTCTGGGTTGCAGTTCAAAACGATGGGCCATTTTCAACCATCTTCAATCTTCAGTCTTCAGTCTTCGACTCACTTCGGCCACGCCCAGGGCAGCGTGTTCTGGTAGATCCATGCAGCCGTGTGCAGGGCCTGTAAAAATAATAGAGGCGCCATCCCCATCCAACGATACCAGGGATCGGGCAGCCGCCGTTGGGCCAGGTGGGCCAGGAGCAGGGCCGTCGGCAGGGCGGCCAGGCTGAAGAGATCCCAGTCCCGTTGGCCGCCGTAGTCCGGGTTCCAGACCCAGGTGAAGAGCTGGTAACTGACGGTTGCGACCAGGAGAAAGGGCAAGATGCCGTCGGTGGACCCTACCTTGGGCCGGCGATGTGGGGCAGCCAGGGCCAGCCACGCCAGGGCCGGCATCACCACCGGCGCCACCAGCAACTGTTCGTTGAGCCAGTCCCGCAGGTGGAGCCAGCTGAACAGGGTATAGTGCTCCCAGCGGGTCTCCGTCTGCCAGAGGGGGACGAACCAGCGGGCGTCGCTGCCCCCCGGCCGGTCGGTGGTCAGGAGCGCTGCCAGACCGTGCCCGCCCCACTCCATCAACAGCACGGTGCCCGTCGCCACCAAAGCCATGGGGATGGCGACGGCCAGGAAAGTGGTCCACCACCCTCTGCCGGCCAGGCGGCCCCGAGTTGTGAAAGTTCCACCAGAAGAAACGTGGGACAGCCCCTTTTGGTTTCCCGATGATGGGTTTCCCGATGGCGGGCCGTCCATGCAGCGCCAGCCGCAGTAGAGCAGGCTGGGGGCCAACACCACCGTGCTGGGGTGGGTGGCGTTGGTGAGGGCCAGGGCCAGGGAGGCCAGCCAGAGGGGACTGCGTCCCTCCAGCGTCCGGAGCCCCAGCCACAGGTAGGCCAGGACCCCGGCGGCGGCGAAGCTGTAGTTTTCCACATAGCCGAAGAAGAGCTGGAGCAGACCCAGGCTGGCCAGCAGGCCGAAGGTCAGCCAACCGGGCGCCAGCCGCCGATCCCGGCTGAGGGCTAGGGCGACGGCCAGGTAGAGGAGGCCGGCCAGCGGGCTGAGGAGCCGGTACACGGGCACCGCATCGCCGCTGGCCTCGCCGCTGCCGGCGAAGAACCAGTGCCAGACTCGACTGTGGAGGTAGACGTCCAGGGGGGCCTGCCACGAGTGGGTCAGGCGCAGGGCCGGATCGGGCCAGGCGATGCTCTTGCTCAGGATGTACGCGTCGCCCCAGCGGGTGTGGGCAATGGGGAAGAGAACACTGGCCGTCACCAGAGCCAGGCTGATGCCCGCCAGCCACGGAAGCGGGCAGGGAGGCGGGATCCGCCTGGCGCCACGCCATTCCATCCACCAGAGCCAACCTGCGAAGATCAGCCAGGCCGTGGCCCCGACGGCCACGGCCAGCCCGGGTGCATAGGTGACCGGCCACAGTCCCCACCAGGCCGCCTCGGCATCCTGGGGCGAAGGCAGGGGCGTGGGCGTGGGTGGCAGGGTGCGCACGTAGAGGTGGAGCGCCAGTAGCAGCAGCGCCAGGGCATGGAGCCCGAGCACCAGCCTGCGACAAGAGCCCCCGGGCGATTGGTGATCCATGGGCTTCAGGCCGAGGTCAACATCTCGCTGAACCAATCCAGGTTGCGCTGGATGGCGTCGGCCAGTAGCCGGGGCTCACTGATGG
The DNA here is from genome assembly GCF_006569185.2 of Litorilinea aerophila. NCBI lineage: Bacteria > Bacillati > Chloroflexota > Caldilineae > Caldilineales > Caldilineaceae > Litorilinea > Litorilinea aerophila. The sequence continues at coordinate 158,531 of NZ_VIGC02000007.1, forward strand.
CGTGGCCCTGGCGCGGGTAAATGTACAGGGTCACCGGGACGCCCCGCCGGGCCAGCCCGTTGTAAAACTGGAGGCCCTGCTCCAGGGGGACCCGCTCGTCCGCGTCGCCGTGTTGGATGATGGCCGGGGTGCGTACCTGGTGGACGTGGAAAATGGGCGAGTGGGCCAGGTAGAGCTCCCGCTCCTCCCAGAATTCCGCGTCAAAGTAACCTGGCACAAGGCTGGGAATGTCGGACGTACCGTTGAAGCTCACCAGGTTGGTCACCGCCGCGCCGATGGAGGCAGCCTTGAAGCGGTCCGTCTGGGTGATGGTCCAGCTGGTCATGAAGCCGCCGTAGCTCCAGCCGCAGATGCCCAGCCGCGCCGGATCGCCGATCCCCATCTCGATCACCCGATCCACGCCCTGCTGGAGATCCCGGTAGTCGCCGCCGCCCCAGTCCCGCCGGTTGGCAAAGCGAAATTCCTGGCCATAGCCGCCGCTGCCCCGGGGGTTGCAGCGCAGGACGGCGATGCCCCGTTCGCAGAGGGCCGCTGGCGTGTAGTAGTAGGGCTGGGCGGCAAACTGGCGCTGGAAGACGCTGGCCGGCCCGCCGTGGACGTGGAGCAGGAGAGGCAGGCGGCCATCCCGCTCCCGGTCGTAGTTGGCCGGCAGGTAGAGGATGCCCTCGATCCGGTAGCCGTCCGGCGTGGTCCAGTGGAGCAGCTCCACCTGGGGCAGCGGGCCGTTGTCCGGGAAGGCGGGCGCGGTAGGTTGGGCGACCCGCTGCCACCGGCCCTCATGGGCGCCGGCCAATTCAGCCACGTAGACGCTGTTGGGCTCGTGGAAGTCGTCCATCACCAGCGCGGCCAGGCCCGCCTGGTTGATGTGCCAGGCGGCCACGTGTTTGGATGGGTCCAGGCAGACCTGAGCCGGGCTGCCGTCCACGGGCAGGGCCATGACCTGGGTGTCGATGCCATGTTGGTTGATGGCGTAGACCGCGCGTCCATCGGGCGCCCAGCCCATGACCAGGGGCATGGCATCGGGCACCGGCGCCAGGGGCCGGGAATCGCTGCCGTCCGCGGCAAAGAGGTGCACGTGGCTGGCGTAGGGCCAGCTCCCTTGGGGATCGTCGCCCACCGCGCACGCAATCCAGCGGCCGTCGGGGGAGAAGAAGGGCTCGGCCTGCTGGCTGGCGATGGGGGCCAGGTCCGTGGGCGGGGCGGACCCGTCCGCCGGGACCGTGGCCAGTCGGGTGGCGGGCCAGGTGTCGTAGAGGGGCGCCGGCCGGTGGGTGAAGGCCAGGGTGTGGCCGTCCGGGTGCCAGCAGAAGTCCAGCACCGTGAAACGGCCCTGGGTTAATTGGCGGGCCGCCGGAAGGCCGACACCGGTGCCGGCGGCCAATTCCCGGAAGTCGATGACGAAGAGATGCGCGAAATCGTACTCTTCTCGCCAGCGTCGCACGTCTTCCTTGCGCTGGCGGCGGGCCTCCTGATCGGCGTCCCAGGGGACGGTGAGGAAGGCCAGGCGGGTGCCGTCGGGGCTCCACTTGAAGCGGGTGACCGGGTTGCGTATCTGGTTGGCGGCGCCGGTGAGAGGCCATGCCTCGCCGCCATCGGCAGCCATGACCCAGAGGCCGGCCTGGCCTGTGTCGGGCACCTTGCGGAGGAAGGCCAGATGGCGGCCATCGGGGTTCCAACGAGGCTGGCCTGCCCCTTCGCCCACGGTGAGGGGACGCACCTGTCCATCGTCCAGGCTGGCCAGGAAGATCTGGGGCCGGAATTCGCTGGCCGAGTCGGTCAGGTGGGCTGTGCGCCCGGTGAAGAGCACCCGGCGGCCATCGGGCGAGAGGTCCACATGTTCGATCAGGGGGTAGTGGATCAGGGCCTGGGGCGTCCAGACGAAATCGGCCATGGCCTACTTCCTTTCCAGGATGGCAGTAAAACTGCGCACGCCGAACCAGTTGCAGAGGGCGGCAAAGGCCAGGAGAACGGCCACATCCAGGTAGGGGGAGAGGGTGCCATTGGCGAACAGGGTATGGCGCAGGCCGTCCACCGCGTAGGTGGTTGGGTTCAGGTAGGCGAAGATGCGCATCCACGCCGGCATAGTGGCCAGGGGGTAGAGCGCGTTGCTGAGAAAGAGGAGGGGCAGGTTCAGCACAAAGAGCAGCATGTGGTAGCCGCCCACCGAGCGGCTGCGCGCGGCCACGCCATTGCTGAAGCCCACGAAGGCCATGATGTAAAGTAACAAGAAGAGGAGCGCACCGACCAGGTGGGTGGGGCTGCTGACCAGGTGGGCGCCGAACGCCATGGCCATGGCCAGGATGATGAGGGACTGGAGGAGGGTCTTGACCAGGCCGCTGCCGGTGGCCGCCAGCAAGATGCTGAGGCGGGGGATGGGGGCCACGAAATATTCCTTGAGCACGCCCTTGATCTTCTCCTCCAGCAGGGTCATGCCGCTGTTGACCGCGCCGCTGAGGGCGGTCAGGGCAATGATGCCCGGGGTGATGAAGGCCAGGTAGCTGCTGCTGCCCAGGATGTGGGTGTTGACCACCCGCTCCATGCCCAGCCCGAAGGTGGCCACCCAGAGGAGGGGCCAGCCCAGGGTGCCGCCGATTTCCATGGAGTTGCTGCGAAATTTGAGCATATGCTTGCTGAAGATGACCCAGGCGCCGCGCCATAGTTCTTGCCACGCCATGGTCATCTCCCGGGCCGGCCCGGTTGTCCGAAGGGACGGTGCCGGTTGGGCACCAACTGGAGTTTGCATGACTTGCCTCCCTGACATACGGATTGAGAACAGGTTAAGTGTATCCAATTGGATCGAAAAGGTAAAACCTTCCGGGTGGCCGGGGCCCCAAAAAATGGGGCGCACCCGGTTGCAATCGCAGGCAAGGTAGTGTAAAGTAGGCGTCAGGACCATCGATTTTGGGGACCGCCCTGTGCTTTCCACCGGTAACAAGCGAGGTAACCATGACACAGAAGACCACCACCCTGGGTCCGCTGCAATATGGCATTATTCTCCTGACCGTTGCCACGGCCGTCATCCATTTTTCCCTCTTGTTCCCCGACCTGCTTTTCATCCTGAATGGCCTTGGCTATCTGGCTCTGTTGTTGGCGCTGTATCTGCCCCTGCCGGCCCTGGAACCCTACCGCCATCTGATCCGGTGGACATTGCTGGCCTATACCGCGGTGACGGTGGTCCTCTGGATCTTCATCGGCTCCCGGGTGCCCATTGCCTACATCGACAAAGCCATCGAGGTCGCGCTGATCATCTTGCTATGGCTGGAAGGGCAACGGGCTGGCGAGCGGTAAAAGTCGCCGGGATGGAGGAGTGGTTCCAACTGCATGTGAAAATTTGCGCGATTAATAGCCCCACGCTATAATCGCCGTACTGTAGCGCAGGACTGTTCCTGAACACTGTTTCTGAGCGCTGAATCAATATCCATTCAGTCCCATTAAGGGCATTTCATGGCCGAGCAGCAGGCAGGGAGAGCGGACGTTCAAACCCACCTTCCAGCGGAAACGAGGGGAGCAGTCTCCACGACCGAGCCCTCCATGGACATTGGGCGATTGGTCCGGATCTTTTTTTGGAGTTTGGTGCTGCCCTTTGCCATTTCCCTGGCCCTCGACCTGGCCCTTGGGATATTGCCGCTGATTACCCTCGCTGCCATCGTCATTGTGATTCCCATTGCCAGTGTGACGGTGGGCCGCGCTGTTTTATCGGAGTTTAACAAAATCGTTCAGGTGGTGGCTCCAGACGCGCACGAATTTTGACTCTTGATCTTCGATAACGAAGATACGAATTTGATGCAAATTTAAGCCAGAATAAATAGCGAATCTTCCAGAAACACCAGAAACAAACGAACCGAAACCTAACAACGCCTGCAGCAGCCAACCCTGTGCTGCCTGCCGACCGGAGGGGAAAACCAGCATGGAGTCTGTGCAGAACTTTCTGAAGAATCTCTACGCCAAGACGGAAGCCTACGTCAAGGAGAATCCCCGTCAGTCTGCCATTATCGCGGGATCGGTCCTGTTGCTGATCATCAGTTTTCTGATCCCGGTCGATCCGCCCCACGTCTCCCTGAGTGGTGAGCCCATCTTCTCCACGGGCCCCAAGTGGTTGACCAATTCCATGTTGACGACCCTGATCGTCGACGTCATCATTATCATCATGGCGGTGGCTGCCACGGCCCGCATGAAGTTGATCCCCAGCGGCTGGCAGAACGTCATGGAAGCCATCCTGGAGTATTTGTATAATCTCTGTGAGAGTGTGGCGGGGAAGGATGCCCGCAAGTATTTCCCCTGGGTGGTGACCATCTTCCTGTTGGTGATCATCAGCAACTGGTCGGGGTTGATCCCGGGGGTCGGCAGCATTGGTTTCTATCATGGCGCTGGGGAGGCCGAGGGGCATGCCCTGGCTGCCAGCCGGCAGCTGGCCATGGCCGATGGGAACCTGGTGTTGGTGGAGGCTGCGGCTGCCCTGCCGGCCCCGGCGGGTGCCGAGGAGGAGGGCCACGCCAAGTTTGTTCCCCTGTTCCGGGCGCCCAGCGCCGATCTGAACATGACCTTTGGGCTGGCCATCGTCACCATGGTGATGGTGCAGGTGTTCGGCGTGCAGGCCCTGGGTTCCAGCTACTTCCACAAGTTCTTCAACACCAGCGGCGAAGGGTTCATGCGCTACATCAACGGGTTTGTGGGCATTCTTGAGCTCATCAGTGAGTTCTCCCGGGTGATAGCGTTTGGCTTTCGTCTTTTTGGCAATATCTTCGCCGGTGAAATCGTCCTGGCGACCATGGCCTTCCTGATCGCCTTCCTGCTCCCCATCCCCTTCTACATGCTGGAAATCTTCGTGGGCTTCGTGCAGGCGTTGGTCTTTATGATGCTGGCGCTGGTCTTCTTCAGCATGGCGACCATCAGCCACAGCCACGACCACGAACATCACGAGCACTGATCTGGCCCAGGCAGCGCCATGCCCGGTCTGCCCGCCAGGAAAGTTCGATTGTGCCTGTTAACCCGTTAGCTTAACAGTTTTTTGAATCACGAACCTTTGTAAACCATTCGAGACACATTTTAAGGAGATGCAAAATGGATGTAGAGGCTCTGAAGCAACTTGGTGCAGCGCTGGCCATCGGCTTTGGTACCATCGGACCGGGCATCGGCATCGGCCTCATCGGTGCAAAGGCCATGGAAGCCATGGGACGCAATCCGGAAGCCTCCGGCACGGTGCAGACGAACATGATTCTGGCCATCGCGTTCGCCGAATCCATGGGTATTTTTGCCCTGGTGGTCGCCCTGTTGCTCAAGTTCGTCTAAACAGATCGGAAGGATTCACACGGCCGTGCCTGACGGCAGCCCTTGCGGCCCCCCCCTGGGGCACGGCCATACGGACTACGTAGGTTACGTCAGTCATAAGGAGGCTAACCTTGGATCAACTTGGAATCAGTCCCGGCCTTCTGGTCTCGCAGATTGTGAACTTTATCCTGTTGATGGTTATCTTGCGCGTGACCCTCTACCAGCCGGTCCTCCGCATGCTCGACCAGCGCAAGGAGCGCATCGCCCAGAGCATGAAGGACGCCGAGCGGGTCTCCGCCGCGGCCCAAGAGGCCGAGCAGGAAAAAGCCCGGGTGCTGGAGGAAGCCCGCCGGGAAGCCCAGGAAATTCGGGCCCAGGCCACTCGGGACGCGGAGCGCATCGCCCAGGACATTCGGGCCCGGGCCGAACAGGAAGCCACAGAAATCCGCATGAAGGCCCAGCAGGAAGCCCGCCAGCAGGTGGAGGCCGCCCTGGCCGATGCCAACAAGCAGATTGCTGACCTCGCCATCCTGGCCACGGAGCAGCTCCTGGGCCGGGAGTTGGCCAACAAGGACGAGCAGGCACGTTTTGTGGCTGAGTTCCTGGCTCAGCAAAGTGGGAGCGGAGCTTCATGAGCGACAAGCGTGAGCGGGCCCACCGTTATGCCCAGGCCATGTACCTGGCCCTGCTGGAACGTTGGCAAAGCGCCCTGGATGAAGTGAGCGCTTTGCTGCGCAAAGACAAGAAGCTCGCCGCGCTGCTGATGGACAGCAGCAAGGACCTGGACGAACGCATCAACGCGCTGACGGCGGCCCTCCCTGCCGAAACCCCAACGGAGGTGGTCAACCTGCTGAAGTTGCTGGTGCAGGAGGGAGATCTGGGCCTGTTGGAGGCCATCAGCGAGGCCCTGGCCCAGGTGGCCAGCGGCCAGCGGACCCCCACCGTGGCCGAGATCACCAGCGCCGTCGAGCTGTCGGACCAGGACAAGGAAGCGCTGCAGAACAAGCTGAAACAACAGTATGGCGATGATCTGATCTTCGAGTTCCACGTAGATCCATCCTTGATGGGTGGTCTGCGGGTCCGGGTGGGCGACCGCCTGATCGATACCTCCATCGCCAGCCGGCTGGCTGCCCTGCGCGAATCCTTGACCGCTGTCGTCCGTTAACCGACCGTCCGCACCTCGACGTGCGCCCATGGATGTGGCACCTCGACCTGTGGTAGCAGCCGAGAGTGGGCAGCGGCGCCGGCTGAGCCCATGGGGCGCGCAAGGCGTATTTGTTGCCGATGTTGCCAGGGGGACGACGGATAGCTGCTGTATCAGGAGGATAAAACAATGGCTGTGCAAACGAATGATATCACAGCATTGCTGAAGCAACAGATACTTAACTTCAAGCCGGCGCCCAGCCAGGTGGACGTGGGCGAGGTCATCGAAGTCGGTGACGGCATCGCCCTGGTTTCGGGCCTGCGTGGAGCCATGGCCAGTGAGCTCCTGGAGTTCACCAAGAACGGCACCCTGGGCATCGCCCTCAACCTGGATGAGGACAGCGTGGGCGTCATCATCATGGGCGACTACCAGGACATCGAAGAAGGGGACCTGGTGCGGAGCACCGGGCGCATCGCCTCGGTGCCCGTGGGCGACGCCCTGATCGGCCGGGTGGTCAACGCGGTGGGCCAGCCCATCGACGGCAAAGGCCCCATCGAAACGGACAAGTACCGCAACGTGGAGCGCATTGCCCCCGGTGTCATCAAGCGCCAGCCGGTGAACGAGCCGGTCCAGACGGGCATCACCGCCATCGATGCCCTCATCCCCATCGGCCGGGGCCAGCGGGAGCTGATCATCGGCGACCGCCAGACTGGTAAGACGGCCATTGCCATCGACACCATCATCAACCAAAAGGGCAAAGACCTCATCTGCATCTACGTCGCCATCGGCCAGAAGCAGTCCAGCGTGGCCCAGGTGGTGGCAACCCTGGAGAAATACGGCGCCATGGAGCACACGGTGGTGGTCAACGCCTCCGCCGCCGACCCGGCCGCGCTCCAATACCTGGCCCCCTACGCCGGCTGCGCCATCGGCGAAGAGTTCATGGAACAGGGGCGGGACGCGCTCATCGTCTACGATGACCTTTCCAAGCACGCCCAGGCCTACCGCCAGGTGTCCCTGCTGCTGCGCCGTCCGCCCGGCCGCGAGGCCTATCCCGGCGACGTCTTCTACCTGCACAGCCGCCTCCTGGAGCGGGCCGCCCGTCTGGCCGATGAGTACGGCGGTGGCAGCCTGACCGCACTGCCGGTCATCGAAACCCAGGCCGGTGACGTCTCGGCCTACATTCCCACCAACGTGATTTCCATCACCGACGGCCAGATCTTCCTGGAGAGCGACCTCTTCTACGCCGGTATTCGCCCGGCGCTGAACGTGGGTATTTCCGTGAGCCGGGTGGGTGGTGCTGCCCAGACGCGAGCCATGAAGAAGGTGGCGGGCCGCCTCAAGTCCGAGCTCAGCCAGTTCCGGGAATTGGCCGCCTTCGCCCAGTTCGGCAGTGACCTGGACCCGGTCACCCAGCGGCAGTTGGATCGGGGGCGTCGCATGCAGGAGATGCTCAAGCAGCCCCAGTACAAGCCGGTGCCCCTGGACAAGCAGGTCATCAGCATCTGGGCGGTGGCCAATGGCTTCCTGGACAAGGTCCCTGTGGATCTGGTCAAGACCTGGGAGGCCGACATGCACGCCTACATCGACGCCAATCACCCGGAGATCGGCCAGACCATCATGCGCACCAAGGATCTGCCCGACGAGACGGTGGAGGCGTTGCGGCTGGCCCTGCAGGACTTCAACAACACGTGGAGTGCCCCTGAATAATCTGTCGGCGTGGCGGTCTGCATGCCAGGCCGCCACCCGCTCCAATCTGCGGCGTCGACGGGGCGTCTCAACGTCTCTTTCGGAAGTCGCCGTTCCGATGTGGTAAGGAGATAGCACCTTGGCCAGTACACGTGAAATCCGCCGCCGCATACGGTCGGTCAAGAATATTGCGCAGGTCACCAAAGCGATGGAGGCAGTTTCTGCTGCCAAGATGCGCAAAGCACAATCGCAGGTGCTTGCCACGCGGCCCTATGCCCAACAGGCGCGGGAAGTTCTCTCCTACATCGCGCGCCTGCCCAACATCGAAAACGAACTGAACCCGCTGATCCAGTCGCGGCCGGTCAAGCGGACCGGCATCCTGCTCATCACGGCCGATCGGGGGTTGGCTGGCGGGTTCAACGCCAACGTCATCCGCCGGGCGGCCGCCTTCATGCGCGAACGGCGTCGGGCCGGGGTCGAGGTGGAAGTGGTGACGGTCGGACGCAAGGGGCGAGATTGGCTCCTGCGCTACGACCCGGTGGTCCGGGCAGAGTTCACCGGCATGCCCGACAGCCCCACCTCCTACGACATTGGCCCCATTGCCCGGGTGCTGATCGACGACTTTACCCAGGGGCACTTTGACGAGGTGGTGATGGTCTACACCGACTTCGTGAACACCCTGCGCCAGGAACCTGTCGTCCAGAAGCTGTTGCCCATTGAGCCGGCTGAACCCTCGGTGACCATGGCGCCCGAATACATCTTCGAGCCGTCGCCCGAGGCCGTCCTCAGCCGAGTTCTCTATGGATTTACCGAGGTCCAGATCCTGCAGGCCCTCTACGAATCGATCGCCAGCGAGCACTCGGCCCGCATGGTCGCCATGCGCAACGCCACCGACGCGGCCAACGAGCTCATCGACACCCTGACCCTCACCTACAACAAGGCGCGTCAGGAAGGCATCACCAGCGAGTTGATGGACATCATCGGCGGTGCCGTGGCTCTGGAAAGAGCCTGAGCCTTTGAAACGGCGCAGGCGATTCGAAAATAGAACTGTTCATCTTACGAAAACGAATGGATAAACGAATATCTGTCATGTGCGAGGAGGCCCGCAGTGCCTGAACAACTGATCGGTACAGTCCAACGTGTCATCGGCCCCGTCGTTGACTTTCTCTTCCCGGACGGCGAGCTGCCGGAGATCTACGATGCCGTCATGGTCACCATGGACGATGGCACTGTTCAGACCTTCGAGGTGGCGCAGCAGTTGGGGAACAACGTGGTCCGCGCCGTCTCCATGGGCAGCACCGACGGCATGCGCCGCGGCATGCAGGCCATTTCCTACGGTGAACCCATCACCGTGCCCGTCGGCCCTGCCACCCTGGGACGCCTCTTCAACGTGGTGGGCGACCCCATCGACGAGAAGGGGCCCGTGGAAGCCGAGGTGCGCTACCCCATCCATCGCAAGCCGCCTGCCTTCGAAGAACAGTCCACCCAGGCCGAGCTCTTCGAGACCGGGATCAAAGTCATCGACCTGATCGCCCCCTTCACCCGAGGTGGGAAGACGGGCATCTTCGGTGGCGCCGGCGTGGGCAAGACGGTCATCATCCAGGAGCTCATCCACAACGTGGCCGAGTTCCACAGCGGCTACTCCGTCTTTGCCGGCGTGGGTGAGCGCAGCCGCGAGGGCAACGACCTGATGCGGGAGATGATCGAATCCGGCGTCATCGGCTCCACGGTGATGGTCTTCGGCCAGATGAACGAGCCGCCGGGCGCCCGCCTGCGGGTGGGCCTGACCGGGGTCACCATGGCCGAATACTTCCGGGATGAAGGCCGGGACGTGCTGCTCTTCATCGACAACATCTTCCGCTTCGTCCAGGCCGGCTCCGAGGTGTCCTCTCTGCTGGGTCGCCTGCCCAGCGCGGTGGGCTACGCGCCTACCCTGGGCACCGATATGGGGGATTTGCAGGAGCGCATCACCTCCACCAAGCGAGGGTCCATCACCTCCATGCAGGCGGTCTACGTGCCTGCGGACGACTACACCGACCCGGCGCCGGCGACCACCTTCGCCCACCTGGACGCCACCATCACCCTGCAGCGCTCCCTGGCCGAGCAGTTCCTCTACCCGGCGGTGGATCCCCTGGGCTCCACCAGCCGCATCCTGGATCCGCTCATCGTGGGCGAGGAGCACTATACCGTGGCCCGGGAAGTGCAGCAGACCCTGCAGCGCTACCGTGACCTCCAGGACATCATCGCCATCCTGGGTGTGGAAGAGTTGAGCGAGGACGACAAGCTGATCGTGGCCCGTGCCCGCAAGATCCAGCGCTTCCTGACCCAGCCCATGTTCGTGGCGGAACAGTTCACCGGCACCCCCGGCAAGTTCGTCAAAATCGAGGACACGGTGCGGGGCTTCCGGGAGATCCTGGACGGCAAGCACGACGACCTGCCCGAGCAGGCGTTCTACATGGTGGGAACCATCGAGGAGGCCGTCGAGAAGGCTGCCCAACTGCGGGCTGGAGGATAAGGCTCATGGGCATTCAGGTGGAGATCGTCACGCCCGAACGCAGGCTCGTCTCCGGCGAGTTCGACCTGGTGACGCTCCCCGGCGTCGATGGCCAGATGGGCATCATGCGGGGGCACGCGCCCCTGTTGTCCACCCTGGACATCGGTGAAATCATCCTCCACGCCGGCAGCGATACCCAGTACATTGCCGTCAGCGGCGGCGTGGTGGAAGTGCGCCCCGACAAGGTGACGGTCCTGGCCGATACGGCCGAACGGGCCGAGGAGATCGACGTGGAGCGGGCCCAGGCCGCCCTGGAGCGGGCCCGCCAGTCCCTGGCCGAGAATCCTCCGCCCCAGCGGCGGGTGGTCATGGAGGCGGCCCTCCGGCGCAGCAGCCTGCGCCTTAAGGTGGCCTCCCGGCGACGCATGCGACAGCGGCAGGCTCCCACCTTTGAGGAGAGCGAAGCGTAAATCCCGGCAGGTTTCCATCGGCGGTGGCATCGCCGAAGTGCTGCCGAGATATCGATGCGTGATTGGCGCCGGCGAGCATCGTCGCCAACATCCGGGCCGCTGCTTGTCGGGAGATTGACCAGGGTATCAGCTTGATGAGATCAGGCCGGGTTCCTGTAGGGGCCCGGCCTGCTGTTGTCGAGCTGAAATGTCGAGCTGAAATGTCGTGGGGCATGCCTGTTCCCCTGGCCGCGTCTGATTTGAGGCTCTGGAAACGATCCTGCTATAATTGTTGCCAAATAAGTCCTGATGCTGCCCCGGCCGGGGGCAAGGTTCCCTCCTTGCGGAGGCGAAGCGCCTTTCCCCCAGGGAAGCCCCAGGCCTGGGGATGTCTGCAAGGAGGGTAGGATGTCGGTGCAGGGGATGGTCACCGGCATCTTGATTTTTGCTGTCGTCTGAAAAGGATGGCAGGGTAAACCGACACAAAACTATGTTTCAAAAACACATTGGTATCGATCTGGGCACGGTGAATGTGCTGGTGCATGTCAAAGGCAAGGGCATTGTCATGCACGAGCCATCGGTGGTGGCCATACGTCTGCGAGACAACAAAATGGTGGCGGTGGGCCATGAGGCCTACGACATGCTGGGCCGCACCCCGGAAAGCATCGAGGTGGCTCGCCCCATGCGGGATGGCGTGATCGCCGACTTTGTGGTCACCGAGGCCATGTTGCGCTATTTCATTGAATCCATCGTCGGCCACCTCAACCCGCTTCTGAGTCCCCTCTTTAAACCCAAGGTCATGATCAGTACGCCCAAAGGCGTGACCAGTGTGGAGGAACGGGCCGTCCACGACGCGGCCATGCAGGCGGGCGCGGGCGCGGCCTATCTGATTCCGGAGCCCCTGGCCGCGGCTTATGGCGCAGGCCTGCCCATCGGTACGCCCACCGGCAACATGGTGGTGGACCTGGGTGGCGGCACCACCGAAGCGGCCGTAGTCTCCATGTATGACATTGTGGTCTGGAGCAGCGTGCGGGTGGGCGGCAACCGTTTCGACGAAGCCATCGTCAACTACATCCGCAAGAAGTACAACCTCTTGATCGGTGAGCAGACTGCCGAGGAGATCAAGATCGGCATCGGCAGCGCCCTGCCCATGGAGGACGAGCGGGTCATGGAGGTGCGGGGCCGGGATCAGGTAACGGGCCTCCCCAAGATCATTACGGTCAACAGCAGCGAGATCACCGAGGCCATGGCCGAGCCCCTCCAGGCGGTGGTGAGTACCGTGCGAGCCACCCTGGAAAAGACGCCGCCGGAGCTGGCCGCGGACATCATCGACCGGGGCATGGTGCTCACCGGCGGTGGCGCCCAGCTCCGGAACATTGCCCAGCTCCTCACCCAGGAGACAGGCGTTCCCTGCTACGTGGCCGAGAACCCCATCGCCTGTGTGGCTCTGGGCGCGGGGCGGGCGTTGGAAAATTACGAGATCATGCGCCGGAGCCTGCCCATCGTCCCCACGTAATGGAGTGCGTAGCTTGTGCGTAGTGCGTGAACCTATTGGCTTCATGCAAGTTTGGCTGGTTTGTTTCCTGGCGTACCACCACGCACTGCTCTACTACGTACCACGTAAGACCTTCGGTTGACGCTTTTGCTGTTTTCTTTGCCGCGCGTATTTTGACTTCCAATGAAAGTTCTATTACAATTTCATTGTGTTGCACGTTTGGTCCCTCGAGCCAGTCGTTCTGTCCCCATGCCCCCTTTGGACGGCTTCGTCGCGGCCACACGGCAACAAATCTCATGGAACTACGAGGTAACGAGTGAATCGTGAAGTCGTTGTAACCCAGCACGCTCCCGCCGCGGTTGGCCCCTATTCTCAAGCCATTCAGACCGGTAGTTTCATCTTCGCCTCTGGGCAACTCGGCCTGGATCCCCAGAACGGCCAGTTGCGCGAAGGGCTCGAAGCACAGACGCGCCAGGCGCTGGACAATCTGTCGGCCGTGCTCCAGGCCGCCGGCAGTAGCCTGTCCCAAGTCGTCAAGACGACCATTTTTCTGGTCGATATGGCAGCTTTCCCCACGGTGAATGCCATTTATGCCGAATATTTCCCCGGTGATCCGCCTGCCCGTAGCACTGTGCAGGTGGCGGCATTGCCATTGGGAGGGCTGATCGAGATCGAGGCGATTGCACTGAGCCAATAAAGCATTCACCATCTGATACCATCTGAACAGTTGGACTGTCGGGCAAAGAACAGCGCGCTATCCCCTCCCGTTGGGAGAGGGGAATCCTCTTGCCCATTCACCTGTCCGGTTCTCTATTGCGGTCAATTGCCCATCATCGTAGGCGGCAATTCTATATTTATTTTTGGAGGATGTTTTTTTCCTTATGAGCAACGGTCACGCAACTCTTGATGCAACGATGGCTCCTTATGCGGCAGGTTCGACTCAGGGAGCAGACAGCGCCCATGGCTTCCATACCCCCGACGGCGACGTCCACCCCATGGCGTTGTTGCTCGATGAGATCGAACAGACCCTGGCGGAACCCCAAACTGGGGAGATCCGCAAGGGGATCATTGTGGACAAGCGCCCCAATGAAATCCTGGTCGACATCGGGTTCAAGTCGGAGGGGATCGTATCCGGGCGGGAGTTGGACCGGATTCGAGACATGCTCGATTCGCTGGAGGTGGGCGCCGAGGTTCCGGTGTATGTGTTGCGGGAGGACAGGGACGGCAATCTGTTGTTGAGCATCAGCCGGGCCCAGGCCGAGAAGGACTGGGAGCGGGCTGAAGCGCTGATGCAGTCCCAGGAGATCTTCGAAAGCCCCGTAGCTGCCTACAATCGGGGTGGCGTCATCGTGAAGCTGGGGCAGGTGCGGGGGTTCGTGCCGGCCAGCCAGTTGAGCGCCGAAAGCCAGAGCCAGAGCGATCCCGAGGCAGAAGATGCCGAGGAGCGCTGGGCCAAGCTGGTGGGTGAGCGCCTGATGCTCAAGGTGATCGACATCGATCGCCGGCGCAACCGCCTCATCCTCTCGGAGCGGCAGGCCGTGCGGGAATGGCGTCGCCAGCAGAAGGATCTGCTCCTGGAGACGTTGAAGGAGGGTGACGTCTACGAGGGCGTGATCAGCAGCCTGGCCGACTTCGGGGCCTTTGTGGATCTGGGCGGGGCCGACGGCCTGATCCATCTGAGCGAGCTGAGCTGGAATCGGGTCTCCCATCCCAGCGAAGTGGTCTCGGTGGGCGACAAGGTCAAGGTCCAAATCTTGAGCGTGGACCGGGAGCGCCGGCGAATCGGCCTGAGCCTGCGCCGACTCCAGCCGGAGCCCTGGGATCTGGTGAACGAAAACTACGAAGTGGGCCAGATCGTGCGGGGGCGCATCACCAAGCTGGTCAATTTCGGCGCCTTTGCCCGCCTGGAGAAGGATGGCATCGAGGGCCTGATCCACATCAGCGAGCTGGCCGACCGGCGGGTCAATCATCCCAAGGAGGTGGTGGCCGAAGGGGAAGAGTACGACCTGCGCATCATCCGCATTGATACGGACCGGCGGCGCATGGGGCTGAGCCTCAAGCAAGCGACGCCACCCAGCACCAATGAGGTGGAACTGGACTGGACGATTGCCCCCAGCCAGGAGGCTGATGGCAACGCCAGCTCCAACGGCCAGGTCAGCCAGGCGTCGGTCTGACCCAGGTCGCCAGAAGGTTGTTGCACCGAGCCGTGGGGGCGCTCGCCGCCCCCACGGTGATTTGCTCCATCCTGCGCCCCTGTCCGTACCCATCCTTCCCCCGGCTGATTTGAGCCCCACCCCGCTTCTCGACTCCCCATTTGAAGCTGCAGCACGCCGGTTTCGGGCGCCTGCAGGGCGTCCGTTCCTGTGGGGAACCCGTGGCAGCCTGGCAGCGTCTAAAGGGTGTATAACAGAGGTACCAACCATCGGCAGCGGGCCCATCCCGCAAGGATGACCACCGGCTCTACGACAAAAGGCCGGTTTTGTGCCCAAACCATCGTCACTTTGCACAGAAAACCTACGCCGAATTATCGGTTGACAAAGATTATCCCCTATCGTTAAAATAGCCATAGGGGAGGTTATCCGGACTGATACCGGATGGTGAGTGGAAATCCAGCATCTGTCGACCGATTTCAGCTCATGCCACTCCCATTCCCGAGTGGCACCCATGACAAATTTACCGACCAACACACGAGTGAACATGCATCAAGGGTGCGCCCCAGTTGGGGGGAGTACTGGCTGCCAGCCACGCCGGTTTGCAGCAGTGAGCTCTGCCATGGGGGATGCACCCGTAGCGTACGGTGGCATCGCACGCAGGGCCTTGCCCCTGCCACGGCTAGAGGATTCCTCATTTCGCTGATTCTATGGCGCCCAAAGAGGAACTAACGTTACGGCATCGGGTCCGCGCGATTTGGTACACTGTGTGAGCCTGAGGGTGAAAAGCCTGATGGAAACTGTTTCTCTAGAGTACTTCGGGGATCACTACAATGTCTGATAAACTGGATCGTTTTACGAAACGTGCGCGGCGGGTTCTGACTTTGGCGCAGGAAGAAGCGCTACGCCTGAACCACAACTACATCGGGACCGAGCACCTGCTCTTGGGGCTGGTGCGCGAGGAGAACGGTGTCGCCGTCAAGGTACTGCGGGAGCTTGGCGTAGAGCCTGGCCAGGTGATCCGGGCAGTGGAACGCACGGTGGGCCGGGGTGAACGTCCGCCCTTTGGCAAGCCGACCCTTGCCCCGCGTACAAAGCGCGTCATTGAGCTGGCCGTGGATGAAGCCCGCCTGATGGGGCATCATTATATTGGAACGGAACATCTCCTGCTCGGCCTGGTGCGGGAAGGGGAAGGCATCGCCGTCAACGTGTTGCGTGGTCTGGGCATCAACCTGGACCGGGTGCGCACCCAGACTGCCCGCAACATCCTGCAGACCCAGGCCCAGTCCAAGGAAAAGCAAAAGAAGGAATCGAAGACGCCCCTGGTGGATCAGTTGGGCTATGACCTGACCGCGGCCGCCGAAGAGGGCAAGCTGGATCCGGTCATCGGGCGCCAGACAGAGATCGAGCGCATGATCCAGATCCTGACCCGGCGCACCAAGAACAATCCAGCCCTGATTGGCGAGCCAGGCGTGGGCAAGACGGCCATTGTGGAAGGGCTGGCCCAGCGCATCGTGGAGGGCAATGTGCCCGAACCGCTGCTCAACCGGCGCCTGGTGATGCTGGATGTGGGCAGCCTGGTCGCGGGTACCATGTATCGAGGCCAGTTTGAAGAGCGCCTCAAGAAGGTGATCGAGGAGATCATCTCGTCCGGCTCCATCCTCTTCATCGACGAGGTGCACATGCTGGTGGGGGCCGGTGCCGCCGGCAGCAGTGTGGATGCCGCCAACATCCTGAAGCCTGCCCTGAGCCGGGGTGAGCTCCAGGTCATCGGCGCCACCACCCTGGACGAGTACCGCAAATATATCGAGAGCGACGCGGCCCTGGAACGGCGCTTCCAGCCCATCCTGGTGGAGGAACCCTCCATCGAGGAGACGGTGGAGATCCTGAAGGGGGTCAAGTCTCGCTACGAGGATCATCACAAGCTGCTGATCACCGACGAGGCCCTGGTCTCCGCAGCCACCCTGGCCGCCCGCTACGTGCCGGATCGCTTCATGCCGGACAAGGCCATCGACCTGATCGATGAGGCCGGCAGCCGGGTGCGCATGTACAAGGCGCCCTACGCCGCCAACCTGCGCGAGACCTTCATGAACCTCAAGAAGCTGCAGAAGATGAAGGAAGAGGCGTTGGAGACCCAGCGCTTCGACGACGCCATCGACCTGCGCTATCGGGAGGTGGAGCTGGAGGCCAAGCTCAACGAGCTGCGGGAAGGCTGGAACGAGGCCGCCAACCAGCCCAAGGTGACGCCGGAAGACATCGCCGAGGTGGTCTCCATGTGGACCGGCGTCCCGGTCAGCCGCATTGCCGGCGAGGAACGGGAACGCCTGCTGGAGATGGAAAAGGTGATGCGGCAGCGGGTGATCGGCCAGGAAGAGCCCATCAAGGCCATCAGCCGGGCTGTGCGCCGGGCTCGGGCAGGCCTGAAGGACCCGCGGCGGCCCATCGGGAGCTTTATCTTCCTGGGGCCCACCGGCATCGGCAAGACGTTGCTGGCCCGTACCCTGGCCGAGTTCCTCTTCGGCAGCGAGGAAGCGCTCATCAAGCTCGATATGAGCGAGTTTATGGAGCGCCACAATGTGAGCCGCCTGGTGGGCGCGCCTCCTGGCTACGTGGGCTACGAAGAAGGTGGCCAGCTGACCGAGGCAGTCCGCCGCCGGCCCTACAGCGTGATTTTGCTGGACGAGATCGAAAAGGCCCATCCCGAGGCCTTCAACATGCTGCTCCAGATCATGGAGGACGGCTATCTGACTGACGCCAAAGGTCGACGGGTCGACTTCCGCAACACCCTGATCCTGATGACCAGCAACATCGGCGCCAAGCTGATCCAGGGCGCCCATCGGGTTGGCTTTGCCATCACCCGGGAGGACGAAGAGAGCCGGGAGCAGGAATACGAGGCCATGAAGGCCAAGGTCATGGATGCCCTGAAGAAGACCTTCCGGCCAGAGTTCATCAACCGCCTGGACGGCGTCATGGTCTTCCGCAGCCTCTCCCGGGATGAGATCGCCATGATCGTGGAGCTGGAGCTGAAACCGTTGCGCATGCAGCTGGCCGAACAGGAGATGAAGCTGGTCCTGACCGACGCAGCCCGCCGGGCAGTGGCCGACCTGGGCTACGATCCGGAGTACGGCGCCCGACCGCTGCGCCGGGTGATCCAGAACCGGATCCAGGATCCGCTCAGCGAAGCGCTCCTGGCCAACAAGTTCGGGCCTGGCGACACCATCCAGGTGGACTACCGGGAGACCACCCGGGAGGATGGCAGCGTGGGCGAAGACTTCGTGCTGGAGGTCATCGAGCACGAGAACGTCGACGACGAGTCGTCCGAGACGGCCGACGCCGTGGAAGCCATGCTGCAATAAGCGGCCAGGCCTACGTCCCCTGGTCAACCCCGGCAGAGATGCCGTGTACGGAATCAGAGAGGCCGACCCTTTTGGGTCGGCCTCTTTTCCTTTCAACTTCGGACGCTTGCCCAGGAGAATGGGGCACGCGCCCGGGGATAGGGCCCGGTTTGGCCGATTCCCTTTTCCGGCGTATTATGATGTACAGGGCCTGAACCTCTTTTCACCCATCCAACCGACCCATCTAACTTCTGGAGGGAAACGATTATGAGCGAACGAGTAGGCTTCATCGGTCTCGGCATCATGGGGCGCGGGATGGCCGCCAATCTGCTCAAGGCTGGCTTCACCGTGCGCGTCTGGAATCGAACGGCCAGCCGCATGGAGCCCCTGGTCGCCCAGGGGGCTGAAGCAGGTGAAAGCCCGGCGGATGTGGCCGCCCATAGCGATATCGTTATTACCTGTGTCAGCGATACACCTGACGTAGAGGAAGTGATCCTGGGCGAGAAGGGGGTGATCCACGGCGCCAAGCCAGGATCCCTGGTGATCGACTGCAGCACCATCAGCCCCAAAGTTACCCGCCAGATCGCCGAGAAGCTAGCCGAAAAGGGCATCCATATGCTGGATGCACCCATCAGCGGCGGCAGCGAGGGGGCGGCCAATGGCACCCTGAGCATCATGGTGGGCGGCGAAGCGGACCAGTTCCAGCGGGCCATGCCGGTCTTCCAGGCCATGGGCAAGACCATCACCCATGTGGGCGGGACAGGCGCCGGCCAGACGGTCAAGCTGGTGAACCAGGTGTTGGTGGTGGGAAACTGCCTGGCCATGTGCGAGGCGCTGATGCTGGCCCAGGCGGGCGGCGTCGACCTGAAGAAGACCTACGACGCAGTCAGCCAGGGTGCCGCGGGGAGCTGGATGTTCACCAACCGGGCCCCCCAGATCATCCAGCGGGACTGGCGTCCGGGCTTCACCGTGGCCCTGCAGCAGAAGGATCTCCGCCTGGTGTTGGAAGCTGCCGATGAACTGGGCGTGCCCATTCCCGGCACCAGCCTCATCTTCCAGCTCTACCGCACCCTGGAGGCCCGGGGGCATAGCGAAGAGGGCAACCACGCCCTGATCAAGGCGCTGGAGAACCTGGCCGGCTATCAGGTCGGCGGCTGAGCGCACTTCTTTAGCTGCATCCGGGTTGAGCGGGGCTCCGGCTTTTAGGTAGCCGGGGCTCCGCTTTTTTGGGCGCTGCCCAGCCTTAGCCGCCCAGCACGCTGCCCCGCATTTCCATGGGCAGCAGAAAAACCCACACGCTGGCCACGGCCAGGAGGGCCAACAGGAGAAGCCACGGCCATGTGGAGGACCAGGCCCTCTCCGGCGACAGACGGCGACCGGCCGCTATGGTCACCCGGGCCGCCATGGCCAGGCCGCCCGTCACCAGCAGAACCTGGATCAGCTGGATCGTCCAGATGGGCGGGACGAAGCGCGCGGCCAGGGCCCAGTTGGGTTCACCCAGCAGGGGCCAGCCCAGGGTGTCGGCCAGGAAGGTCTGAAAGGCCGGCACCAGGGTCATGGCGCCCGTGAGGAAATGGAAGAGGTAGTGGGCCAGCCAGATGGCCATCCCCAGGGGCACAAAGCCATAGGCAAAGCCCATCACCAGCCGGTTCAGGGGGCGGGCAACGCCGCTGCTGTGCCGGCTCCACCACGCGGCCAGATAGGCCAGGGCCAGGGGCCCGGCCACCGCGCCCACCAGGAAGATCAAGCCCAGCACCAGGGCCTCCTCCCGGGTTTGCAGCCACTGGGCCAGGATTGCCTCCAGCCGGTAGGCCGGTGGCGTCATGGCGAAGGCATTGAGCCAACCCAGAAACGCGGCGCCCAGGGCCAGCAGGGCCAGATCCAGACGATGGGGCCAGCTTTGGCGAAATAACTCGTCGCCGGGGGGCCGGGTAGCCAGGGCCACGTTGTCATAGGGGCAGGCCCGGACACAGTCCAGGCAAAAGGTGCAGTTGAGGTTGCTCTGGATGGTGGGGACGAACAACTCCAACTGACAGCCCAGCTGGTTGTCACTGCCGTTGATACACTCGTGGCCTTCGCACTCCCGGCAGACCTGAAGATCGCGGGCCTGGATCTGGAGCGGGCTGACGGTGCTGTAGAGAAAGTTGAAGGTCCCCAGCGGGCAGAGGTAGAGACAGAAGGCGTCCCGGGTGAAAAAGGCCTCCAGGACGAAGGCGGCGACGAAGTAGGCCACTGCCAGCCAGGCGGTCCACCAGGGGCTGGCCCACAGGTCGTAGAGTTCATAGACGTACAGAATCGCCACCAGGCTGGCCAGAGCCAGCCACTTGTTGCGCAGAGGCCTGGGCCAGCGGTGTCTGGGCCGTCCCAGCCACTTGGCCAGCTTCCGAGAGAGGATGAAGGGGCAGGCTGCGCAAAAGAGGTTGCCCACCAGCAGGAGGGCCAACACCACCAACCCCCGATAGTGGACCCAGGCGGCCACCGTGGCCACATTGCGGGAGGCCAGGGGGCTGCCCACCAGGCCGTCGATCACGATGATGGCCGCCAGCCCAAAGAGAAGAAGCTGGGCGGCGGTACGGCTGTGTTTCCAGCGGAGCAGGCGGCCCAGGAGGGGCAGGCGCAGCAGGTCCAGGGCGTGACGTCGATTTTGAATCGTATTCAACATGATGGATGATGGGAGCTAAGATCCCCGCCGGGCGGTCCAGGGCACATCGGGTACCTGGGCCCGGTGGTTGGCCACCCGGGCAAGGGTGAACAGCCAGTCGGACAGACGGTTGACGTAGGCCAGGGCCTGGGGGCTGATGTCTTCCTGGCGGGCCAGGTGGACGATGGCCCGCTCTGCCTGCCGGCAGACCGTCCGGGCCAGATGCAGGTGGGCGGCCAGGGGGGAGCCGCCCGGCAGAATGAACGACTTTAGCGGCTGCAGCTCGTCGTCGAAGTGGTCGATCTCGGCTTCCAGCTGGCGTACTTCCTCTTCGCCCATGCGCACCACGTGGGCACTGCGCACATCCAGGGGCGTGGCCAGATCGGCACCCAGCACGAAGAGCTCATCCTGGATGCGCCCCAGCAGTCCATCCAGCTCGACGTCCTGGACGTAGAGGCGGGCCACACCCAGATGGGCGTTCAACTGATCCACCAGCCCATAGGCTTCGATACGGGCGTGGTCCTTGGGCACCCGGCGACCGCCGAACAGGCCTGTCTCGCCGGCATCCCCCGTCTTCGTGTAGATCTTCATGGCGCTTTCCGCTCGATTCCTCGTATCCCTATCTTTTCCCGATCTTTGCAGATTTGAGCCACCGATGTTGCAGTCGAATCGTGAACGACTGAATATCCACCCCCTATTCTACCCGATTCGGGCCAATTCTTGGGGATGGGCGAACCTTTGGGAAGCGTCGCCAAAACAGGGAGAGAGCCCACAGGCAGTGAGGGGAACTGTGGTATAATGAAGGTGCCGGGATTGTGTTTTTATTCACAAACCGGCGGGCGGATCCGCCATCGGTGATGGGCCGCCTGCTATCGATGAGGATAGAACAGGGGATGCCTGGGCTGGACGCCCCCGGCGCGCTGGCAAGGCATCCCAGGAGATGAACCATGAACAGGCACAAAGTATTGGTCCCTCTGGACGGTTCCAGCTTTAGCCGTCAGATTTTGCCGTACATCCAGGAGTTTTTGCCGCCTGCTGAAAACGAGCTCATCCTCCTGCGGGTGGGCGAACGGCCTGCTGGCCACGTGGGGCGACCGGCCCGCTTGACGGCCACGGAATCCCCGGTGGCCATTCCCGAGAGCCCCCAGGACGTGGTGGCCGCTGCCCATCCCATCTACGCCAGCCAGGAGATGGAGAGCGCCCAGGCGGAGTTTCAACGGGAGGTCCAGGCGGAACGGCAAGCCCTGGAGGCGGCCGGCTACCGGGTGACCTGTCAGGTGCGCTTCGGTGAGCCCGGCCCCGAAATCGTGAAGTACATCGAGCTGCATGACGTGGACCTGGTGGCCATGACCACTCATGGACGGACCGGCCTGGGGCGGCTGTTGTTCGGCAGCGTGGCCGAGTATGTGACCCGCCATATCTCCATCCCCATGATGGTGCTGCGCCCATCCCCGGCGGGGGGATCCCGGTCTACTGGGTGAGTTCCTGCCAGATGGCGGCCTTGTGGGGATCCTCCAGGAGACCTGCCAGGTTGAAGACGATGAGCCCTTGGCGGCCCGCTGTGGCGGCGCTGGCACAGGCCTGGGCAAATTCGGCTGCGGGGTATTGGTGGGCCGGCCCAGGGATGGCTTCCACCACCGGCCAGACGGCACAGTTGGCCTGGGCTGCGACCCGGGCGGTGACCTGGCCGGCCCAGCTGGGGGAGCGGCCACAGAGGTGGTGATAGACCATGGGCGAAAGCACATCGGCCACCTGACCCAGGAGCCGGGGATCCTGCCCAACGATGCGGATGTGGGCATCTGCCATGGGCAGGTCATCTTCTGGGCCGCCGGTCCAGGGCACCAGAAAGAGGCCCAAAAGGGCTTCCGGCTGAAGCTGGTGTAGAATCCGGGCCGCTTCGGCCACGAAGCTGACGATCTGCCGGCAGCGCCACCCGAACCAGGCTTCGGCCGCATGGTTCAGGATCCAGCGCGCGGCCGCGACGGCCGTGTCTGTGTCCGGGGGCAGGTGGATGCCCGTGTCCTGCTGAAATTGGGCCAGGGTAACCGGGTCGAAGGACGTGTGGTAGAGCCGGGGAGTGCTCCGTTCCCAGCGGGCCGGCCAGCGAATGAAGTCCAGCCAGATGCCATCCAGGGGCAGGGTCCGGGCCAGCTCTTCCACCCGCTCCAGGCGCGCCGCCCGCAGGGCAGGCAGGGTAGGCAGCGCCGGGTAATACCATTCCTCGGCCGGAGCAGGGTCGCCGTTATCGGTGATGGGGCGCGCAGCCGGCATCTCTTGCCAGAGTTCCGGACTGCCCAGGAAAATGGCGCACGAGGCATAGACCCGGAGCCCGGCCGCGCGGAGCCCCTCCACCCAGGGCTGCTCCAGCCGTTTGAGGAAGACGCCCCTGCAGCCCAGTTCCTGCAGCCGTTGGACCACCTCGGGGATCGGGCGGCCGACAAAGGGCGGTGATTGGGGATCCAGGCCGTAGGCGATGGTCTCTACCATAGAAGGGCTCCTCTCTGTCTGGCGGAATCTGGTGCACCGGCCGTGGCTTCAGAAGACGGGCCGGCGTTGGGTTGGTCCTTGCCATTATAACCGACCGCACCTTTTGGGGGTACAGAGCATGTACCAACCGGTGAAGATCGCCATCTTTTTGACAAAGTCCCACCGAGGCGGTATAGTTGTGCTTCGAATGGGCGAATAGCTCAGTTGGTTAGAGCGCCTCGCTTACACCGAGGAGGTCAGGGGTTCGAGTCCCTTTTCGCCCACTCCATTTTGCATGGGTGCATGACCCCATTGGGGACTCACGTTGGGATTCACCGCAGCGAAGCAGTCGGGACGGTTGACCCGTGTGTCCCCCACGGGAAGCACCCCTCGGCGTGGTCGGGGTGGAAGCAGGGAAAGACGGAGCAGGGCTGACCAGGCGGTCAGCCCTTTCTTGTGGCAATAGCTGGTGGCTACCGCCGTCGATGTGGCAAATGGGGACGGGGAAGCGCCAGCCAAAGCAGCCAGGAGAGTCAGACACCCATGGCGGATCCACAACAGGAGAATCGCGCGGAAGAGACCCTACATGCCGAATATCGGCGGCTGCCGGCGGTGGATGCCCTGTTGCGGGAGCCGGCCATAGCCGCCCTGACGGCCTGCTATGGCCAGGAGTTGGTCACCGAAACCCTGCGCGAGCTGCTGGCGAAGGCCCGCCAGGCCATCGGGCAGGGCAGGCCGGCCCCGCCGCCGACGGCCTGGCCGGGGCTGTTGGAGCAGGCCCTGCGCCAGGCCCATGCGCCAACCCTGCGGCCGGTAATCAACGCCACCGGCGTCATCATCCACACCAACCTGGGGCGGGCACCGCTGAGCCAGGCGGCCCGCCAGGCGGTGGATGAGATCAGCCTGGGCTATAGCAACCTGGAGTACGAACTGGACGCCGGCCAGCGGGGCAGCCGCTACGACCACGTCCGCGAGCGCCTCCGCCGCCTCACCCAGGCCGAGGATGCCCTGGTGGTCAACAACAACGCAGCCGCCGTGTATCTGGTTTTGGCCGCCCTGTGCCAGGGCCGGGAGGTCCTCATCAGCCGCGGGCAATTGGTGGAGATCGGCGGGGGATTCCGGATTCCAGATGTGTTGCGCCAGAGCGGCGCTCGACTGGTGGAGGTAGGAACCACCAACCGCACCCATCTGCGGGACTACCGGGAGGCGCTCACGCCGGAGACGGCCGCCATCATGCGGGTGCACACCAGCAACTTTCGGCAGCTCGGCTTCGTGGCCCAGCCTGCCCTGGCCGACCTGGCCGCCCTGGCCCGGGAGTACGCGGAAGCCCAGGGCCGTCCCCTCTGGCTGATTGACGACCTGGGCAGCGGCACCCTGCTGGATACCACACCCTATGGTCTGGCGCCTGAGCCCCGGGTGCAAGAGAGCCTGGCAGCCGGGGCCGACCTGGTCACCTTCAGCGGGGACAAGCTGTTGGGCGGCCCGCAGGCCGGCATCATTGTGGGGCGAGGGGAACTCATCGGGCGGCTCCGGCGTCATCCCATGGCCCGGGCCCTGCGGGTGGACAAGATGACTCTGGCTGCGCTGGACGCCACCCTGCGCAGCTACCAGCAAGGGCGGGCCCAGGCAGAGATTCCGGTATGGCGGATGATCGCGGCTTCGCTGGAAGCGTTGCGGGCCCGGGCCCAGGGCTGGCGGCAGGCCCTGCTGGACTGGGGCGTGCCGCCAGCGCTCCTTTCCCTCCGGGACGACGAAAGCGCCGTGGGTGGTGGAAGCCTGCCGGGGGAAACCCTGCCCACTGTGGTGCTGGCCGTCCACGCCGACCAGCCTTCCCAGATGGCTGCCCGCCTGCGGGCCAGGGAGGTGCCCGTCATCTGTCGGATTCAACAGGAGCAGCTCCTTTTCGATCCCCGGACAGTTTTGCCGGAGCAGGACCCGGTGCTGCTGGACACACTGCGGGAAGCCCTGGTAGATGGTGCTGAAACCGGACATGCCCAGGGTTGACTGAATTCAGGAGGCCAGCAAGGGCGCAGGAGAGCACGAAGGACAGAGCATGGGAGAGATGGTCTTTGTCAAGCTGGGCGGTTCTCTGATCACCGACAAGCAGCAGCCAGAGACACCCCGGCGGGACGTGATCCGGCGCCTGGCCCAAGAGATCGCCGCCGTGCGTCGGGCCCACCCGGCGCTACAGTTGGTCTTGGGCCACGGGTCGGGCAGCTTTGGCCACGTCTACGGCCGGCGCTACGGCACCCGGTCGGGCGTTCAGGATGCGGAAGGGTGGTATGGCTTTGCCGCCACCGCCGATGCCGCCGCCCGTCTCCATCGGATTGTGGTGGGCGAACTGCTGGCCGCCGGGGTGCCGGCCTGGGGGATCCAGCCCGGCGTGGCCCTGCGCTGCCGGGACGGCCAGATCTACGCTGGCCCGGATGAGGCGGTTCAACTGGCCCTGGGCCGGGGCCTTCAGCCGGTCCTGTACGGCGACGTGGCCCTGGATGACCTGCGTGGCGGGACGATTGCCAGCACCGAGGAGATCTTCCTGTGGCTGGCCCGGCGTCTCTCTCCCCGGCGGGTGGTGTTGTTGGGCCAGGTAGATGGCGTCTACAGCGCCGATCCCCACCTGCATCCTGCAGCCCGGCCCATCCCCACCCTGGATGCCGCCTCGCTGAGCCAGCTCCAGGGGGCCTTCGGCCAAAGTCATGGGGTGGATGTCACCGGGGGGATGGCAGCCAAGGTCCAGCAGGCGGTGGAGCTGGCCCAGGCGGTCCCTGGGCTGGAGGTGATTATCTGCAGCGGGCTGCCGCCTGGTCACCTCTCCCGGGCCCTTACGGAGGAGGCATGCACCATCGGCACACGCATTGTGTAGCATGGTGTCGCGGTGTAGCATGGTGTCGCGGTGTAGCATGGTGTCGCGGTGTAGCATGGTGTCGCGGTGTAGCATGGTGTCGCGGTGTAGCGTGGTGTCGCGGCTGGGGTGGCCGGACGGCCTGCGCTTTCGCCGGCTATCAGAGTGCAGCCGGCCCGGGATCCCTGGGGCATTTGCAGGAAGAACTTGGCAACGAGTATAATTCTCTCTATGCGCTGAGCTGGCCGGTGTCGGCGTGGGCTGTCCTTGACAGGAGCGCCCTGGAGCATCCCACACAGCCAGGCTGCGAAAGGTAAGAAGATGATTACTGTAATCTCGTTTATCATCGTCCTCGGCATTCTCGTGTTCTTTCACGAGCTGGGGCATTATCTGGTGGCCCGTCGCCACGGCATCGTGGTGGAGGAGTTCGGCATGGGCTACCCGCCGCGCCTGGTGAAGCTGTTCACCTACGACGGGACGGACTTCACCCTGAACCTCATCCCCTTTGGCGGCTTTGCCCGCATGAAGGGGGAGGATGCGGCGGACATGTCGCCGGGGGCGTTCAACGCGGCCAGTCGCTGGGCCCGGGCCTCCACCCTGTTGGCCGGCCCGATGATGAACGTGGTGTTGGCCGTCTTCCTGTTTGCGGCCAGTTTCATGGCTGGTTTTCCTGCCGCCGCGGCCTATCCCCAGCTCAACCAGATTCCTGCCGGTTCCACTGCTGCTGCAGTCGGGCTGGAGCCGGGTGATATTTTGTTGGCCATCCAGGGACGGCCGGCCCACGTCAGTGCCGTGCCCGACTTTCAGTACCGGGTGTTGCCCCAGCCCAATGCCGCCCAGGACGGCGCTGCCGGCCTGACCGTCAGCCGGAATGGGCAGATTGTGACGCTGCCCCTGTCCGATGGCTCCCTTACCCTGGAAGCGCTATTGACGGGGACCTCCTATGTGCCCGTGCTGAGCACGGAGATTACCCTGGTGGCCCCGGACAGCCCGGCTCAGGCGGCCAATTTGCAGCCGGGGGATCTGGTCTACGCCGTCAACGACACGGTGATCACCTATGAGGTGCCCCTCAACGAGGTCATCCAGGAGCATCTGGGTGAGCCGGTGATCCTGCACCTCCTGCGGGGCGATAGGTGGGTGCAGGTGGAGATCACACCGCGGGTGGATCCGCCTCCTGGCCAGGGGGCCCTGGGCGTCCAGATCGGCCCCATGACCACCCTGGCGACCCTGCCCTGGTGGCGGGCGTTGTGGGAGGGGGTGGTCAGTACCGGGCAATATGTGGTGCTGGTGCTTCAACTGCCCGTGCTTCTGTTGCTGGGCCACCTCTCCCCCGGCGATGCCCAGTTGACCGGTCCGGTGGGCATCGCCCAGATGGTGGGGGGCGCGGTCTCCGCCACCATCGATACGGGGCTCTGGTTCCCCATCTGGCGGCTGTCGGCCGTGCTGAGTGCCGCCCTGGCGGTGACCAACCTGCTGCCGTTGCCGGCGCTGGACGGTGGACGGTTGCTCTTCATCCTGGTTGAAACCGTGCGTGGTCGGCGGGTCAACCCCGAGCGTGAGGGGCTTATCCACATGGTGGGTTTCATGCTGCTGTTGGCCCTGCTGGCGCTGGTGACGGTGCGGGACATCAGCACTTCCCAACAGGGTATCGACTGGCGTGCCCTTTTGGGCCAGTGAAGCCCGCGAGCCGGCCCGTGGACCATCGGATAGGCAGATAGATATGGCCAATCATCCACAACTCGATCCATCCAGGTCTGCGAAGCTGGCCGGCGATGGCGAGGCGACCCCTGCTGGAGGTGGCGCGCGGCTGCCCTCCTTCTCGGGGGGGCGGGTAGTGGGGGTGGTGGATTGTCCCCACTGTGGCGCTTCGGTCAATGCCGGCGCCAGCGTCTGCCCGGAATGTGGGGAGCCCCTACAGACTCAGCCCAAACGGATCCGGTGTCGGCGCTGTGGCGGGCGGGCGTCGTCCCTGCTGGTCCTGTGCCCCCACTGTGGCCGGGAACTCCATCCGGCGCCGTCGCGGCTGTTGACCCTGGGGGCGCCTGCCCTGCTGGTGGGCCTCTTCTTTTTGGTGATGGTGGGAACCTGGGGACAGGGCAATCCCGTCCAATGGGTGCAGACCAGCCTGACAGACGGCGTCGACTGGCTGGAAACCTTTGGCGCCCAGATGGAGCCATCGGTAGTCATTGAGATGACGCCCATCGTCCAGCCCCAGGAGACGGTGGTGACGGCGGTCGCCCGGGCCGATGGCGAGGTCCCACCGTCGCCCACGATGGCGGAGGTCGCGGCCCAGAACCAGCCAGTGGCGGCCCTGCAGGCTCCTGCCGGGGAGACAGAGGCGACGCCTACACCGCTCCCGGCTGTGGCCGCGCCGACGATAGACGTATCGCCGACGGCAGCGCCGCCGACAGCCGAACCCCCGACAGCGGTGCCTACGGCTTCGCCGACGCCCCAGCCCACGGCCACCCCCACGCCCACCGGGACGCCGACAAGCACGGCCACCCGTGCGCCGACCGCCACCCCGACTGCCCAGCCGACGACACCATCGGCGGCGGCATCCACCGGTGGCCTGGTGATTTTGCCAACGGCGACCCCGACCCCGCAGGCGCCTGCTGCCGCGGCGGTTCAGGCCGCTTCCGTGGCAACTGCACCGCCATTGCCCACCCCGACGCCGATCCCGGCTACGGCCACGTCGACCCCCACCGCGACGCCGGCCCTCCCCCGGACCTACCGGGTGCAGGCTGGAGACACGCTGGTGGGGATTGCAGCCCGGCTGGGCGTGACGGTGGAAGCGTTGATGCGGGCCAACAACATCGCCAGCAGCGACGTCTACCGGATCCAGCCGGGGCAGGAGCTGGTGATTCCGGGCAGCGGGGCCGATACCCCCACCGCGACGCCGGCCCTTCCCCGGACCTACCGGGTGCAGGCTGGGGACACGCTGGTGGGGATTGCAGCCCGGCTGGGCGTGACGGTGGAGGCGCTGATGCGGGCCAACAACATCGCCAGCAGCGATGTCTACCGGATCCAGCCGGGGCAGGAGCTGGTGATTCCGGGCGGCGGGGCCGATACCCCCACCGCCACGCCGCAGCCACCCACGGCCACCCCCACGACCAGGCCACCGGCCACCCCGGCGCCCACAGCCACCCAGGTGGCCTACCGCCTGGATCCGCCGTTGCTGCGCAGCCCGGAAGATGGGACGCCAGTGAGTTGCGGCGCCCAGGATAGCCTGGTCTGGATTGGAGTGCCGTTCATCCAGCCCACCGACCGGTATCTGCTCCATCTGGGGTTTGTCAGCGGCTACACCGCCGATGGGCAGGAAGTGGTGACCTGGGTCCTGGAACAGCCTCGACCCTATAACTTGACGTCCTGGGAGATGGATGAAGCCCTCTGTGGGCTGGCGCCCCAGCAATATGGCCGCCAGTGGCGCTGGTGGGTGGAAGTGGTGGCTGAAGAGGGCAGCGGCTATCGCCCGGTGAGCCCGCCCAGCGAAGTCTGGGGATTCTCCTGGCAATAGGCGGCGCGGAGACGCAGCTGGTTGCGTCCCACCTGTTGGGGTGGCGTTGAATGTGTTTTTGTCCGGTGCAGATGGTTACCGGTGAGCGTAAGAAAACGAATGGCAAAACGAAAATACCAACCCTTGGATGATGGCTTCGAGTTTGATTCCATCATCGATATTCATCAGTTGCAGAATCAGGACGATGAGGAGGATGCCGGCGGCATCATCACCCCGGGCATTTCCCTGGGCGAGCTGCTCCATCGCCTGATCCATGATCCCGAGTTTCCCTCCCTGGAGCAGCTCTACGCGCTCTCCGACCTGAGCCGTCAGGACGTGGAGACGGTGCGGGAACATTGGGGTGCCATCGCCCCGCCTCGACGGCGGGAAGTGATCGAGCGCCTGGTCAGCCGGGCGATGGATGACGTCCAGCTCCACCTGGGGCGCCTGCTGCGCATTGCTCTGCAGGACGAAGATCCGTTCATTCGGCGGCATGCCATCGACGGGCTCTGGGAGGAGACGGAGGCGGACCTGCTGGGCCCCTTCGTCCACATGCTCCACAATGACCCGTCTACCGATGTGCGGGTGGCGGCTGCCGCGGCCCTGGGCAGCTACGTATTGGCCGGCGAGCTGGATGAGCTGGACGCGTCCCTGGCCATGCGGGCCGAGGAAGCGCTCCTGGCTGTCCTGCACAACGAAGATGAGCCGGTGGAACTGCGCAGCTCCGCCCTGAAGAGCCTGGCCTATTCAGGGGAGGCGGGCGTGCGCCAGCTCATCGAGGACGCCTACTATTCGCCCTACGAGGAGATGCGCATCAGCGCGCTGATCGCCATGGGCCGCAGCGCCGACATCCGCTGGCGTGGTTTCGTGCGTGCGGAGCTGCAGAACCCTTCCCCTGCCATGCGGGTAGAGGCGGCCCACGCCTGCGGCGAGCTGGAAGCCCGGGCAGCCGTGTATGAGCTCATCGCCCTGCTGGAGGACGAGGAACGGCAGGTGCGCCTGGCGTCCATCTTCGCCCTGGGCCGCCTGGGCGGTCGCCATGCCCGGGAAGCTCTGGAGGCGATGGCTGCCAGTGATGACCCAGAGGAAGCCGCCGCTGCCGAGCAGGCCCTGGAGGAGATGCTCTTCTATGCCGATCCCGACGGGGTGCCCCTGTTTGATGAGTCGCTGGAGATGGACGGCGACTGGGATCCGGACCCCTGGGATGGCTGGTTCCATTTCGACGATCGGGACCTGGGCGAGTACGAATAGGCCCAGGTCCTGCCCCCGGTCCATACGTTTTCAAGGGCGGCAACCGTGAACCTGAAATTGAAGCGCCTGGTGCGTACGGTGAGCTCCGAGCAGTACGCCCTCTTTGACCTGGACCAGCTCAACGAAGAGGACGACCAGCCGATGACCATCGGCAAGCTGGACCTCCACTATACCAACGAAGGGGTGTACGGCACGCTCCTGCTGTGGGACAGCGCATCACGCCAGTTGCGGCCGGCGGTGCGCCGGGAATTTATCCACGCCCTGTTGCGGGAAATTACCCAGCCCATGGGGGTCCCCAACGAATATGTGGTGGAATTTTTTGCCCCCACCCTGCAGGAGTATGAGGTGTTCCACAACGTGGCCCTGGCGGACGAAGAAGTCGAAGCGGAGGTGGGCCATCCGGCGGACGAAGATGGCCGGGCCTCCGGGGATGCCGTCGGTTCTCGCCGTGCCACCGCGCCTTCCTGAACGCCGACTCCATGTTCATCATCGACACGTTGCTGCCCATCTTTGTGAGTACGGTGTTGCCGGTTTTTCTGGTGGCCGGGGCCGGCTTTGCCCTGTCGTCCTGGATGTCCATCGACAGCCGTTCCCTGGGGCGGATCTTGTTTTATCTGGCCACGCCCTCCCTGGTGTTCCGTAGCCTGTATCAGATGGACATCGATTTTGTGGTCCTGCAGCATCTGGCCCTGGTGGCCGGCACCGTCACCCTCTCGGCTGGCTTTCTGGGCTGGCTGTTCAGCGCCGGCCAGGAGCGACGACAGCGGGCTGCCATGACCCTGACCAGCGCGGTGAGTAACAACGGCAACATGGGCATTCCCATCTGTTTCTTCGCCTTTGGGCAGGCTGGCCTGGCGCTGGGCTCCATCTACTACGTGGTCAGCTCCTTCCTGAGCAACACCGTGGGCGTGGTGGTGGCATCCGCCGGGCAGACGCCGGTGCGGGATGCCCTCAAGGTGAGCCTGCGGGTGCCCGTGCTCTACGCGGCTGCCCTGGGCCTGCTCCTCAACTGGACGGGTACCGAAATCCCCCTGAGCCTGTTTCGAGCCCTGGACCTCCTGGCCAATGCCGCCATTCCTGGCATGCTGGTGTTGTTGGGGATCCAGCTTCGTTCAGTTCCCCTTTTGCAAGGGCAGGCTGTCATCTTGCGCAGTGTAGCGGTCCGGCTGCTGGCTGCCCCGGTGGTAGCCTGGCAGCTCTGTGCCTGGCTGGGAATTACCGGCGTGGAGCGCAACGTGCTCATCCTCCAGGCCGCCATGCCCACCGCCGTCATGGCGGCTGTGCTGGCCACCGAATACGAGGCCGCTCCCCAGCTGGTGGCGGCGGTCATCTTCCTGAGCACAGCCGTCAGCATGGTGACCCTTTCTGTGGTGCTCTGGCTGTTGCATTGAAGGATCGGATACGACGGAGGTATTGACCCATGGCTGGCTTCGAACAATCTGAGCAGTTTCGTCGGGCGCTCAACGAAAGTGCCCGGCTCTTGCGTCAAAATCGTCCAGGCGAGGCCATCGAGAAGTTGATGCCCCTCTACGAGCAGGCGCCCGACCACCCCGATGTGGCCATCAACCTGGGTGGGGCCTACATCATGCAGCGCAAGTGGCAACGGGCCGTGGCCCTGTTGCGCGCGGCTGTGAAAGTGCACCCGGACAACGCCATGTTGTGGGCCAACCTGGGCGCGGCGGAGCTGGGGCGCCTGGAGACGGCCGGGCCTCGACAGCAGGAGCGGGCCATTGCCGCCTATCAACGCTCCCTGCAAGCCGATCCCGAGGCACCCAACGTCCACTATCATTTGGGCCTGATCTACAAGGAACGGGGCGAACTGACCCGGGCCTATGCCTTTTTCCAGCGGGCGTTGGAGGTGAATCCGGCGGACCGGGATGCCCGATACTGGCTGGAGCGGGTCGGCCGGGCCATGGCCCAGGCCCAACGGGAGCGCCAGGAAGGGGAAAACGGCACAGAGTCCCACCCGGGTGAGACCCATGGGGAAGAAGACGGAGCCGAGTCATGAATTCCCAATTTTCACGCGGGTTGGCCACCGAGTCCATCACACCTAACGGCGCCTGGGAGACCCAGTCCGTCCCCCGCTGGCGGGAGAACCCCGAGCGACTGGCCTGGCTGGTGCTCCTGATCAGCTTCGCCATCTTTGTCATGCTGGTGATCCTGGTCCCCCTTTCCATTCGCTACGTGGTTCGCTACGCCACTGTCAGCCAGGACGCCCGCCTGGAGCCCATCCTCGGGACCCTGTTGGTCTACCCTTCGGCCACCTCTTCAGAGCCCATCGCCATCACCGGCGTGCGGAATGATATCAAGGAAGGCAGCCGGATCGTGGCCACCGACGATTCCACCCAGGGGACCCTGGGCTTGATTACACAGAAGGGTTCCGATGAGGTCCTGGGCAGCATGCAGATCTACCCCAATACGGTGGTGGATGTGTTGCGCATTCGGCGCCCTTTCTTCGAGCGCAGCCCAGAGCCGTACCAGGTGCGGCTGGCCCTGCAACAGGGGCAGGCCCGCATCTTCACCAACACCGGCAGCGACCGGGGTCTGCATGTGGAGCTACAGACTCCCCACGGCCAGGTCTCCTTCGGTGCCGGGAGCTACCAGGTCTCGGTGGATGAAAACCAGACCGACATCATCGTTCGTTCGGGCCAGGCCACGGTCATTCACGGCCAGAACGAGGAGATCGTGGTGGACGCCGGCCGACGGGTCTGGATGACCCGGGATGATTTTTCCCACAATCCGGTGTCGGCGGAGCAGAACTTGATCCGCAACGGTGACTTCTCTGAGCCCATGTTCGACACCTGGCAGAGCCGGGTGGAGGCGGAGAACACCACGCCGGGCAGCATCAACATTGTGGAGCGGGAAGGGCGGCGGATCGCCCACTTCATCCGCATGGGAGAGGAAAACGTCCATACCGAGGTTCGCCTGACCCAGGAAGTCAATAAAGACGTCAACGTCTACGACTACATGAGCCTGCAGCTGGATGTCAAGCTGCTCTTCCAGAGCCTGGCCGGCGCGGGCTACCTCAGCACCGAATTTCCCTTGCGGGTGGAGCTGGAGTACACCGACATCTACGGCAAGGTGGAGCGCTGGGGGCACGGCTTCTATTTCCGGGATCCCAAAGAGGATGACGACCCTTCCAACGATAACTGGCCCATCCGGGGTGGGGAGCGCATTCCCGGCTTCAAGTGGTACACCTACCAGTCACCCAACCTGATCGAGTTGCTGGCGGCCCAGGGGACCCGGCCGGCCCGGGTCAATAAGCTCCACATCTACGCCAGCGGCCACAACTACCAGAGCATGGTCAGCGAGATCTACCTGATCGTCCGCTGATCTGGCGGCGCCTGGTGGAGATGAGCTGGTTGGGGTGATCGCGGAGATGGGACAGGGAAAGGGGCGGCTCTGGCTGGCAGCCCTGGGGTTGTTGTACCTGGGCCTGGCCTCCTTTCAGCTGGGCCTGCCCGGCCTGCACTACGACGAGGCCCGGGAGGCGGGCGTCAACGCCATGGAGTTGCTGACGGGCGCGCCCGTGACCGCCTTCCGAGGTGCTGTGGTTGCGGTGGGCAACCTGCACCTGCCCCTCATGGTGCAGGACTACATCGGCGCCCTGAACGTGTATCTGGCCCTGCCCTTTCTGGCCCTGACCGGGATCGGTGTGCCCAATTTGCGGGCCCTGCCGGTGCTCACCGGGCTGGCGACCCTCTTCCTTCTGGAACGGGCCGTCTCCAGCTGGGTGGCCATCCACGCCACGGCTCCATCTCCAGACAACCGGAGCGGAACAAGCGCCTGGCCAGTGAGCCAGGCGGGCATCCTGGCCGTTGCCCTCCTGGCGGCGTCGCCCACCTTTGTCTTCTGGAGCCGTCAGGGCATCTTCGTGACCAACCTGACCCAGCCCTTCACTCTCCTGTGCATCTGGCAGGGATTGACCTGGTTACAGGGTGGCCGCGCCCGCTCCCTGCTGCTGGCCGCGCTGGCTGGTGGGTGTGCCCTCTACGCCAAGCTGCTGGCCATCTGGGTGGTGGGGCCCTTCCTCCTCTGGGTGGGCCTGGCGTGGCTGTGGCGCCAGCAGCGGACCGAGATCCCGGCGCCGCCCCTGTCCCTACCCCTGGCTGTTGGCGCCGTCCTGGCCTTTCTCCTGCCCCTGGTGCCCCTCTTTCTCTTCAACCTGCAGACCGGCGGTACCTGGGAAGGGGTGGCCGGGCGGCTTGTTCAGAGCTACTATGGGGTGGACAACCGGGCCATTGGGCAGAATTTGATGGTGCGTTGGGGGCAGCTCCAGCAGATTCTGCGGGGGGACCAGCTCTGGTATCTGGGCGGCGTTTACGGAAATAGGGTAGCCCCGTGGCTGGCTGCTGTGGCCGTGGTGGGTGCCCTCTTGAGGCCTGGGAGACGCCTGGTGGTGGGGCCCTTGATCCTGCTGACGGCCGCCTTTGCCATGAGCCTGGTCACCATCAGCGACCTGTTTGTGACCCACTATGCTCTGTTGCAGCCGCTGGTGGTGGCGACGGTGGCCTGTGCGTTGCATGGGTGGACCTTTTCTGTGGCATGGCCGCGGCGGCAAACGCTGGCCAGGGGGATAGTCGTCGCCCTGGCGGCCCTGTGGCTTCTGGTGGACGTGGCTGTCACCCTGCAATATCATCAGGCCCTGGCCCGCAGCGGTGGCCTGGCAGACCATTCCGATGCCAGCTATCATCTGGCCTATTATCTGCAGTACAACGGCCTGGGCGCGCCCATCGCGCTGGACTGGGGGATGGATGCCACGGTGCGCTTTTTGAGTCAGGGAACGGTGCGGCCCATCGAGATCTTCGGGTACGAACGCCTGGACGGGCCCGACGCCGGCTTCGTCCAACGTCTGGAGGCGTTTCTGCAGAATCGGGACAACGTCTATCTGCTCCACGCACCGGGGCAAACTGTCTTCCAGGGGCGTCGGGAGGCGTGGATGGCCGAAGCGGCGGCCCGGGGGTTGCAGCCCGTTCTGTTGGCGGACTTTCGCCAGCGGGACGGTACGCCGGTCTACGAACTGTGGCGAGTGGTGGCTCCATAGGCGGAGCCAGGCGGTCCCGGGACCCTTTCCCGCAGGCGCGTTCATCGCGGCACCTTCGTCTTTCTCTCCTTCTCACCTTCTCCGAAAAGATTGACGCAGCCTCTCTGGTAGTGTTATGATGGAGCCCAGGATAAACTCGTCCCTTCGTACTGGTTCTGTCGCAGTTGTCGCAGTTGACGTGTAATGCACAGGGGAGGCACAGTGCAGGTCACCCAGGGCAATGTGGATTCCCGCTCTTTGCCAGAGAGCCAACATCATCCCCTGACGACGCCCACCTATTGGGGATACCGGCTGTATGCCTTGCCGCAGACAGCATGGGGCGCTCTGGCTGTTTTGATACGGGCGGAGCTCACCGTGGTGGCTGCGTTGCCGGCTCTCCTGGGGGCCCTCCTGGCCTGGTGGCAGTTCAGCCGTCTGGATCCGGTTGCCCTCTTTTTCACCGTCCTGGGCTCGCTGACGGTGGCCTGGGGCTTTCACGCCCTGGTGGAGTATTTCGACTATCAACACAGCCTCCAGACCGATACATCTGGGCTGGCGCAGCCTTTCGTCACGGGGTATACCCTCTTGCGCCGGGGGGTGATTCGACCTGTCGTGGTCCGAAACCTGGGGATCCTCCTCCTGGCCGGGGCTACCCTCTGTTGCCTCTCCCTCTACCTGTTCGTCGGGTGGCCGATCCTGTTTTTCTACAGCATGGTACTGCTGAGCCTGGCCATCCAACTGCTACTCCCCATGGGGTCGCCGTTGCGGGCGTGGGGCTTGGGCGAGGTGGGGCTCTTCCTGGGGATGGGACTGTTGCCCACCGTGGCCAGCTACTACATCCAGTCTCGCGCCCTCACCTGGCTGCCCATCTGGCTCAGCCTTCCCCTTGGCCTGTTGGTCGTTGTGATTTATCTGAATTACAACTTTGCCCACCAGCGACGAGACTGGTTGATCCGCAAGCGGACGCTCAACGTGACCCTGGGGCTGGCGCGTGCCCTGGACCTGAGCGCCCTGTTGAGCCTGTTGGCCTACGTCGCTATCCTCCTGGGCGTGAGCCTGACGGAGCTTCCCCTCTGGGCGCTGTTGGGGCTGGCACCTTTGCCGGTGGCCTTGCGCACCTTTGCGTTTATCCGGCGGGAACGCCTGGCCCCTGAGGAATGTTTCCAGCTCTATGGAACGGCCATCCACGCCACTGTGCTGACCGGCTTCTGCCTGGCTGTCGCCCTGGGGCTGGACTGGTTGCTTTAACGGCTGGTGGGGGGCGCACCCAATTTGGGCAAAGAGCTTTGCGACTCTTCTCCTCGTTACCGCGTCTCAACATGGGCGGTTCTTCCAGCCGGGAGCCAGAGCTGGTGCCTTTGACGCGCAAGGCGTTCTACGACCTGGCCATCTTCTGCCGGGAGTATGCCCAGGAGCTGGCCCGCCACGATCAGGGCCGGGTGAACTTGAAGCACTGTCACCAGTTCAACGCCTGGCTGGCGCAGCTTAAGCGCTATGACCGGCTGGCACCTCGCCTGGCCACCCTCTCACCGGCCCGCCCCATCGCCCGTTGGCAATTGACGGTCCTGGGCTTTGGCATTGGCTTTCTGGCGCTCCTGCTCCTGCCCACCCGTTTCGACCGGTTGACCAGCTCTGCCATCCTCTATACCTATCTCTTCGGCCTGATCTTCTTCCAGTTTCTGCCGGAACGGCTGTATGGCACCACCATTGAGCTGTTGGAGGGCAAGGTGCTGCGGGTGGTGGAACTGCTCGAGGAACTGCTGGTGCAGAACGAGCTCCAATTTACCGAGGCTGCCTATTTTCAAGTCAAGGAAAATTTGGCCGAAGCCCGCAAGGAACTGCGCCAGCAGATCGACCTGGCCCACCGGCGATGGCGGTAGCCGACGCCTTCATCCGCCCATGCCATCGAACCTGCCGGGCTCTATCAGGTGATGGAGCGGGCTCGCTGCAGGACCTGGGGAATGGCCGTCGCCGGATCCAGGGAGTCCGTTGTCGTTCGTCGCAGCCACATGAGGAATTCCACGTTTCCGGCCGGACCCCGGACGGGTGAGACGGTGAGGCCGGCCACCGATAGCTCCAGTTGTTGGGCCAGCTGGAACATCTCCTCCAGCACCCGCCGGTGAACCGCTTCCTTCCGCACCACCCCTCCCTTGCCTACGTCCGCCTTTCCCGCTTCGAACTGGGGCTTGATCAGGGCAATCAACTGGCCATCCGGCTTGAGCAGACGCAACGTGGCCGGCAGCACCAGGGCCAGGCTGATGAAGCTGGCATCGATGACTGCCAGGTCGGCCTGCACGCCTCCGGGCAGCTCCTCCAGATGGCGGATGTTGGTCCGTTCCAGCACCACCACTCGGGCATCCTGACGCAATTTCCAGGCCAGCTGGCCGTACCCCACATCCACGGCGAAGACCTGGGCGGCTCCTTCCTGGAGCAGGCAGTCGGTGAATCCACCGGTGCTGGCGCCCACATCCACCGCGGTCAGCCCGGCCACGGAGAGACCGAATTCGTCCAGAGCCGCTTTGAGCTTGAGACCGCCACGGCTGACGTAGGGCAAGGAGCCGCGGACACGCAGGGTAGCATCCGCCGGGACATTTTTGCCGGGTTTGTCCACCACCACTTCGTCCACCAGTACCTGACCGGCCATGATCAGGCGGCGGGCCCGCTCTCGGCTTTCTGCCAGGCCCCGCTCCACCAGCAGCAGGTCCAGCCGGCGCTTGCCGTTGCCGCGTCGGGGTGATGGCTGGGGGGCGGTGGAATTGGCGGGTGGGGTGTTGGTCATGGGGTGAACCAGAGGGGCTGGCCGGCAGCGGGCCGGTGTCCTGTCTTCAGCCAAGATTTTGACGGCCAGCAGGGCTTGCAGTAAGATGTCGGCTGGCACGCCCGGGGTGGGGGTGCCGCTTCCCGTCCAGGCTGGAGGCTGGGAGCGCCGGGTAATTGAAGAGATCGATTTGAGGCACCCTGCGCATTGACGCAGGTTCGCAATAGGTGGTTCGGACTATATCCCATGTCTTCCATCGCATTGACTGCATCGTCCATCCGGGCAAACCTGCGTGGCCTGTTGAAGGCCATGCGACCGCAACAGTGGACCAAAAACGCCATCATCTACGCCGGGCTGGTCTTTGATGGCAAACTTTTACAGCCCGACCTCTTCCTGCGGACGACCCTGGTGGCCGTCGCCTTCTGTCTGGCATCCAGCAGCGTCTACCTGATGAATGATCTGGTGGATGTGGAAAAAGATCGTCAGCATCCCCGGAAACGGCACCGGCCCTTGCCCAGCGGCGAGCTGCTACCGACGGTGGCCACCGTCGCGGCCATCCTGCTGGCCGCCGTGAGCCTGCTGCTGGGCTTCTGGCTCAATGGGTGGGTGGGGCTGGTCCTCATCGGCTATCTGCTGCAAAATGTGGCCTACAGTTTTTATCTGAAGCACCTGGTCATCATCGACGTGATGGTGCTGGCCCTGGGCTTTTTGTTGCGGGTGGTCGCCGGCGCGGTGGTGGTCTCCGTGACCAACTTCAGCCCCTGGCTCTATGTCTGCGTGACCCTGCTGGCCCTCTTTCTGGGCTTTGGCAAGCGGCGCCACGAAATCACCCTGTTGGCCGACGATGCCGGCAATCACCGCAGCAGCCTGGCGGAGTACAACCTGCCCCTCCTGGACCAGATCATCGGCATGGTGACCACCAGTACCCTGGTGGCCTACACCTTCTACAGCTTTGAAGCCCAGACCGCCCTGGCCCAGGATGGCCGCATGTTGTTGACGGTGCCCTTTGTCTTCTACTTTATCGTGCGCTACCTCTATCTGATCCACGTGCGCAAGCTGGGTGGGGCGCCTGATGAACTCTTGCTCAAGGATCGGCCCCTGTTGATCAACACCCTGCTGTGGATGATCGCCGTGGTGGTGCTCATCTACCGCTGGTAGTGCCGGAGCCGGCTGGCAAGGGAGACGTGCTCTGCCCCTGTTGGCTGCTGGGCCGACCCAGGGCGCGCCACAGTGGACGGGCGCCAAGGCTGTTGCCCCCGTCCACTGTGGCGTGCTACCTTTTACAGTAGCGTCTTCTATTCGTCTTCTATTCGTCCTGGATGAATACCGACCAGCGCCCTTCCATGCCGTCTTCGGTGACGCCGTAGAAGACCCGCAGGTGGCCGTTCTCCCGCAGGGCCAGGTCGTAGCGCAGCTTGCCCGCCCGCTTTTCACACTTGATCAGGCCAATGTCCCCGTGCCATTTCACCGCCTGGGGGTCCACCGGCCGATCTTCATGACACTGGATGGCATAGTTCCAGAGCTTGCGGGCCCCTTTGCGGGTCACATTCTTGATGATGTGGCCGTTGCGCAGGTCGTGGATGCTGTGGTACTTCTTGCCGTTGCGTTCCACAGTTTCCACAATTTCCACGCCGATTTGGGGCAGATAGAAAGCGTCCTCGCTGGAGGTCTCATCCACACTGGCCGGATCGGAGCCATTGCTGCCGGTGGCGGTGTTGCTGGAACCGTTCTGAGAAGCGGCCGCCTGGTTTCGCTGCTCCTGGCCGCTCCGCTCTCGTCGCTGGTCTCGCCCCTTGCTGCTCCGTTCCCGTTGATCGGCCGAGGATGGGCTGACGGCCTCCCGGATCAGGGCCACGATCTCATCCCGCACGGCCAGGCTGGTTTCCGACTCGTCCCGGACGTAGAACTTGAAGTCGTCCAGGCAATAAGGCCTGTCGGGACCTTTCGGCACCTGGATACGCAGGACCTTGGCGCCCTGGCTCTGCACCACCTCGAACTTGACTTCCAGGGGGGGCGTCAGCCGGGCCTCCAGGGCCTCCTGGATCTGTTGCTGGACTTCCGCGGGTTTGGCCAGGCCACTGGGTTTGCCTTTCCGGGGGCTGGCGCCGATGTAGATGGTGCCGCCCATGGTGTTGGCGAAGGCGCAGATGTCGCTGAGGATGGCGGTGAGTCGGCCACCTCGCTGGCTGGCCGATTCATGGAAACTCTGGACCAGGCTGGGGCCTTCTTCCCGGGCTGCAACGATGGGATCAAACGGGTTGTCCTTGGGGCGGACAGGCCGGGTGCGGTCGAACTGTTTGCTGCGCAGAACGGCCTGCAGGCTCTCGAAGGTGGGCGAATCCAACAGAAACTCGGTCATCCGATCACCGATGCCGAGCCGCTTGGGATTTTTCGGGTCGGCCGTGATCCGGTGAGCGTCGCTGCCCTGGATGCAGTGCATCCGTCGGGGGTACTCGTTCTTGCTCCCGTTGAAGAAGCGGGCCGTCGACCGGTATCGTTTGTCCAGGTCCGTGACCTCCAGGGCATCCAGGTTGGCGTCCTGGGTATAGGCAATCTTGGTCTGGCCCCCAAAGGGAAAATTGCGCATAGCCACGCCGTGGGTGCTGTTGGCATGGGCGGCAATGACCAGCCCGCCGGCCTCTCGGATCACCTTGTACGCCGTCAACACATCCGTGCTTGCGCCGGTCTCGGTACTGCCTTCGTCCAACTTATCGGCCGGCACGTTCAAGGTCAACAGGATGTGTTCCAACTGGCGCACCGATGTCTCCGGCGGGAAAATCCCCAAAATGTGAAACCCGAAGGTGGCCGTAAACTCAAAACCGGGAAGCACCAGGACCTTGTCCGCCAGTTCCCGCCATTCCCGCAGCCGCTCCCGCTCTTCATCCGTCAGCCGATTGGTGGCCTCCAGGCGGGTCAGCCATTCCACCTCACGTCGGATGGCGGCAATGCCGGCCACCGTGTTGTGATCGGTGATGGCTGCGATCTCAATCCCCCGCGCGGCCACCGCGCGCATCCAATCCAGATAGCTGACGTTGGGCTCTTCGTAGTCCCGGGAGGCCGGCGTGTGCAGGTGTAGATCCGCTTTGTACCACCTGCGCTGGGTCTTCGGGGCACTGGAAGCCGGTGCGGCGGTGGAAGGCGTCTGGCGATTGCTATTCGATTTTCGTCTCCTGCTCACAGATTAATCTCATCACTCCTTTTACCTATGGCTTATCTGGAATCCACGTTGGCGTTCAATGCCGGATTCCGTCGAAACCTGTCCGATAGCAACGTTTGTCAACAACTTGACACAATCATTATACCCTGGAAGCATCCAATAATGCAACAAAGGCCGGAGCGGCGGAACCTACCCGGCCCGGCCGGGTGCCGACGATTCGGCGGCCAGGGCAGGCGGCTCCACCGCTTCTGCCGGGACCTCTTCCAGGGCGGCCTGGAGCACCTCATCCACCGTGTCCACCAACACGAAATGAATCCGTTCCCGGACCGTCTCGGGGACGTCGTCCAGGTCTGCTTCGTTGTGTCTGGGCAGGATGACGGTGGTCAGGCCGAAGCGGGCCGCGGCCAGGACCTTCTCTTTGATGCCACCCACCGGCAACACCTTCCCCCGCAGGGTGATTTCACCGGTCATGCCGGTATCTGGCCGGACCCGGCGGCCGGTGAGCAGGCTGGCCAGGGCCGTGGCCATGGTGATACCGGCGCTGGGACCGTCCTTGGGGATGGCGCCGGCGGGAATGTGCAGGTGGATGTCCGACGTCTTGAAGAAGTCGGGATCGATGCCCAGATCCCTGGCCCGGCTGCGCACGTAGCTCAGGGCGGCCTGCGCGCTCTCTTTCATGACCTCGCCCAGCTGTCCGGTGAGGGTGAAGCCCTTCTCTCCGGGGACCCGGGTGGCCTCGAAGAACATGATGTCGCCGCCGGTCATGGTCCAGGCCAACCCCACGGCCACCCCGGGGATCTCCACCCGCTCGGCAATCTCTTCGCCGTGGTAGCGCCGCTTGCCCAGGTAGTGGTAAATATCCGGCGCGTCCACCACGGTGGTTTCCGGCGCGGTGCCGGCCGCGATCTTGGCCGCGATCTTGCGGCAGACCTTGCCGATCTCCCGTTCCATGTTGCGGACGCCGGCTTCCCGGGTGTAGCCCTGGATGATCTCCCGGAGGGCGGCTTCGGTCATGGTGACCTCTTCGGGCCGCAGGCCGTTCTCCCGGATCTGGCGGGGGAGGAGATAGCCCT
Source organism: Litorilinea aerophila (assembly GCF_006569185.2). NCBI lineage: Bacteria > Bacillati > Chloroflexota > Caldilineae > Caldilineales > Caldilineaceae > Litorilinea > Litorilinea aerophila. Next base: position 201,256 of record NZ_VIGC02000007.1, read on the forward strand.
GGGCGATCTTGACCTTCTCGTCCTCGGTGTAGCTGCTGAGCTGGATGATCTCCATGCGGTCCTGCAGCGGGCCCGGGATGGTGTCCAGCACGTTGGCCGTGGTGATGAACATCACCTGGCTCAGGTCGAAGGGGACATCCAGGTAGTGGTCCCGAAATTCCCGATTCTGTTCGGGGTCCAGCACCTCCAGCAGGGCGCTGCTGGGATCGCCCCGGAAGTCCCGCCCCAGTTTGTCCACCTCATCCAGCATGAAGACCGGGTTCTTGCTTTCCACCCGCCGCAGGCTCTGGATGATGCGGCCCGGCATGGAGCCGATGTAGGTGCGCCGGAAGCCCCGGATCTCCGCCTCGTCCCGGATGCCGCCCAGGGCCAGGCGCACGAACTTGCGATTCATGGCCCGGGCGATGCTGATGCCCAGGCTGGTCTTGCCCACGCCCGGCGGCCCCACGAAGCAGAGGACCACCCCCTCCCGTTCCCGGCGAATGCGGTCGTGGAGATCTTCCTCACCCTCGTCGCTTTTGCGTTCGGCCCGCAGCTTGCGCACGGCCAGAAACTCCAGGATGCGTTCCTTGATCTCATCCAGGCCGTAGTGATCCTCGTCCAGCACCTTGCGGGCATGTTCGATGTCCAGGTTGTCCGGCGTGGTCTTCTGCCAGGGCAGGCTGACCATCAGGTCCAGATAGGTTTTGATGACGCTGTATTCGGCTGCCTGGATGGGCATGCGCCGCATGCGGTCCAGCTCTCGGCGGGCCTCTTTCTCCGCCTCTTCGGGCATTTGGGCGGCTGCGATGCGTTCTTCCAGCTCCCGGATGTCGGCCGACTGTTCGTCATCCTCGCCCAGCTCCTTCTGAATGGCCTTGAGCTGCTCCCGGAGGAAGAAGTCTCGCTGCATGCGTTCCATCTCGCCCTGGGCCTCGGACTGGATTTTGCGGCCCAGCTCCAGCACCTCGATCTCCTTGTTCAGGAGTTGGGTGAGGCGGAGCAGCTTCTCGTAGACGCTGTCCATTTCCAGGAGTTTTTGGGCTTCCTCCACATCGAGCCGCAGGCTGCTGGCCACCAGATAGGCGAGCTGGCGGGCATTTTCGACGTTCATGGCCATGACGGCCAATTCGTCGGGCATCTGGGGTTCCAGATCGATGAGGCGACGGAAGAGATCCTGGACGGCGCGCATGAGCGCCTCCATCTTGATGTCGTCCTCGATGATTTCAGGCAACACCTCAACCCGGGCCCGCAGGTAGGGCTGCTCCTGGACATATTCCACCACCCGAATCCGCTCCATGCCCTGGACCAGCAGGCGGATGGTGCCGTCCGGTGTGCGCAGGACCCGATGGACCTGGGCGGCGGTACCGATGGTGTGGATCTGCTCTGGGGAAGGCCGCTCGATGTTCTCGTCCTTGCTGGTGACCAGGGCGATCATCCGGTTTTCGGGCAGGTTGTCTTCTACCAGGCGGATGCTGCGACGCTGGCCGATGGGCAAGGGGAGCCACATCATGGGGTAGACCACGACCCCCCGCAAGGGAAGGACGGGGAGATCGTCGGTGGAAAGGGGTTCAGCCTTTTCCACTTCGAAGTTGTAGCGTTTGCTGAACTCTTCCGATTCGTATAGGACCTGGTCTTCGTCGTCTTCGTCCCAATCTTCCAGGCCAAAATCCATAAAGTCGTTTACCATGTGTCTTTCATTCCGTGTCCAGGCTCAATGGACACCACCTTTTCTCCTCAGGATAGTCTGGCGTAAATACCACGGCAGAAATTCGGCGGCACGACCTTTGGCACGACCTCTAGCAGCGACCTCTGGTAGCGACCATCGGCGAATTTCTGCCGGGATTTTCTGCACGGGCAAGCTATTCTACCACAATTATCCGTTTTTACCTGATGAAATCTGTAAGGATCGCCGCCGTATAGGATGGCAGGTTGAAACCTTGCTGGAGATTTACGAGGTGGAGCCAAAATATTTTTGCCGCATCCGTTTCAGGAAGTCGATGGAGGCGCGCATCTCGTCCATACCGTTCATGCCGTCCTCGATGCTCACCCAGCCCTGGTAGCCCACGCCGGCCAGGATGGAAAAGATGGCGTCATAGTCGTTGAGCCCCTGGCCCGTCACCCCATGGCGCAGGTTGGGGGAATAGCCCAGGGTGCCATCGCTCTGGCGCAGCTCCTCCAGGGTCGTCCCTTCGGCCAGGTAGCGGTCGCTGGCGTGCATGCTCACCACCCGGTCCGCCACCCGGCGCAACAGCTCGATGGGATCATCGCCGGCCACGATGGCGTTGGAGGGGTCATACTGGACGCCGAAGTAGGTGCGTTCCGGGATGGCTTCCAGCAGGCGCAGGAAGACATCCTGTTTTTGGGCGAACTCCGGATACTGCCAGTAGCCATCCTTGTAGTGGTTTTCCAACCCCAGGACAATTTCGTACTCCCGGGCCACCGGCAGCAGCTCCTGGATGGCGGATACCACCCATTCCAGCCCCTGTTCCACGGAGACTTCCGGGTAGCGCTGGCCACTCAGGACCCGGCAGACGGCGCCCGGGCCGCCCAGGCGCCGGGTGATCCGGATCATCTCGGCCTCCTTCTCCACCTCCCGGCGTCGATAGTCTGGATCCGGGTTGGTGAAGTCGGGCGAACAGCACATCATGGGCATGGCGAAGCCGGCTTTATCCAGGGCCTCGCCGATGGAGTCGATGTAGGCGTCATCCAGGCTGGTCAAGAAGCCCACGTACATCTCCAGGCCTTCGGCGTCCAGATCTTTGGCCATCTCGATCCAGTCGAAGACGCTCATGGTACGGTGGATCGAAATGTCGTCCAGGTAGCATTTGGGGAAGGCCGCGATTTTCATCATCTGGGTTCCTGTGAAATGTTTCGGTTGGGGCCGGTGTTACGGCTCCAGGATCACCTTGATGAGGTCGGAGCGGCCGGTGGCCAGATCGTGGATGATCTGGGGGCCTTCTGCCAGGGGGGCGACCCGTTCGATCAGGGGTTCCACGTTGACCCGGCCACTGGCGATGGCCTGGATGGCTCGGGGAAACTCTTTGTTGAAGCCGTAGGTGCCCCGTACGGTGAGCTCCCGGGTGACGACTTCCTGCATGTTGAGCTCGATCATCTGGGCGCTGTTGCCGATCCAGGTCACGTGGCCGCCGGTGCGGGTGATGGCCAGGGCCTGCTGGACGGTGGGGGCGTAGCCCACGGCCTCGAAGGCCACATCGGCGCCCAGGCCGTCGGTGGCCTCCCGCACGGCCGCCACGGGATCCTGTTGATCCACATGGATGGCCAGGTCAGCGCCCAGCTCTTCGGCCATTTCCAGGCGGTGGGGGCTCTTATCGGTGACGATCACTGTGCCGGCTCCCTTCAGTCGGGCAGCCAGCAGGGTGAGGAGGCCGATGGTGCCTGCGCCCACGATGGCCACCGTCCCCATCAGGGGGATGGGGGTGATCTCTACCGCGTGCATGGCCACGGAGAGGGGCTCTACCATGGCGGCGTGGCGCCAGCTCATGCCTGCTGGCTTGGGGTAGACCATGGATTCTTTGACCACCAGTTGATCGGCGTAGGCGCCGGCGATGTCCACCCCCAGGACGTGGCGGTTGGTGCAGATGTTGGTCAGGCCGGCCTGGCAGTTGGGGCAGTGGCCGCAGGCCTGGATGGGGGAGACGATCACCGCATCGCCCGGGGCGACCCGTTGCACGGCCTTGCCCACGGCGACCACCTGGCCACTGAACTCATGGCCCATGATCATGGGCGGCTTACGGCGGCCGGTCTTGCCGATGTAGCCGTGGACATCGGAGCCGCAGATGCCCACGCTGCGGACCTGGATCAGGATGTCGTCGTCGCCGACCGTAGGGGCGGGGACCTCCTCCAGGGTCATGGTCATGGGGCCTTGATAAACGAGCGCTTTCATATTAGGATGTCCTTGGATGGGTCGTATCGGAATTGGCCGGCTTCTGCCGGAGTCGGGAAGTGGGCAGACGATTGATAGCAGAATGGAACCGAATCTGCAAAGATGGTATGCCAGGCACAGTATAGGATCGGGGTCGCGCTTTGTCAAAATGGTGTTGGTTGGCCTGTTGGGTTTCCCCTTCTGAGTTGCTCCAATCTGGTTTGCACCACCGCACTTTTTCGCCTGGATTCCTGGACCGCGGTACAATAATTTCGCTTCACCGTCCAATCAACCATCTGACCGGCAAAACCGCTACTGCACCGGGGTTCACGTCGTCGCCGGAATTCACCAACCGACACCAAACTGTACCGATACCAGCGCAATAAAGGGGTCACCTATGATTCAAATTGCCGAAGTCCTCCCACCTTACCCCTCCCCCCTGTGGAACATGGTCAAACAGTGCGGCGTCACCCACGTGGTCGGTACCATGGATTTCCGGCCAGGTTGGGAAAATACCCGCAACCGGGATGAGCTGCCCTGGGGCTATCAGTCCCTGGTGCGCATGAAGACCGCCTACGAAGATGCTGGCTTTGAACTGGCCGTCATCGAGAGCCGTCCGCCGCTCAACAAAGCCAAGCTGGGCCTGCCCGGCCGCGATGAAGAGATCGAGGCCGCCTGCGACCTGATCCGCAACATGGGTGCCCTGGGTATCCCCGTCTGGTGCTACGAGTGGATGGCCGTCTTCAACTGGATGCGCACCTCCACCACCGTACCTGCCCGAGGCGGTGCCATGGCCACCGGCTACAACCACCAGTACATGCGCAACGCCCCCCTGACCGAGTACGGCGAGGTCACCGAAGAGCGCCTCTGGGAAAACCTCAAGTACTTCCTGGAACGGGTCGTGCCGGTGGCCGAAAAGGCCGGCGTCAAACTGGCCATGCACCCGGACGATCCGCCCCTGTCGCCCATCCGCGGCATCGGCCGCATCATGCGCAGCGTGGAGAACTTCCAGCGCCTGCTGGATCTGGTGCCCAGCGAGGTGAACGGCATCTGCCTCTGCCAGGGCAACTTCACCCTTATGACCGACGACCTGCCCTCGGTCATCCGCCATTTCGGCAAGCAGGGGAAGATCTTCTTCGTCCACTTCCGGGATGTGCGGGGCACGCCCGAGAACTTCGTGGAGACCTTCCACGACGAAGGCAAGACCGACATGCTGGCCTGCATGCGGGCCTACAAGGAGATCGGCTTCGACGGCGTCCTGCGCCCCGACCACGTCCCCACCATGGAGGGGGACAGCAACGACCGGCCCGGCTACTCATCCATCGGCCGCCTCTTTGCCATCGGCTACATCAAAGGGCTCCGGGAAGCCGTCTACGCGGAATAGGCAACCCCGGCTCCCCTACACCCCCCCAGAGAGGACCAACCACCATGCCCAAAATCACCTTCATCGGCGCGGGAAGCCTGGGCTTTACCCGCAAGCTGGTTCGAGATATCCTGACCTTTCCCCGGCTCCAGGACGCCACCATCTCCCTGATGGACATCGACCCGGAGCGTCTGGACTTTGCACGCCGGGCCGTGGAGCGCATCGTGGAACTGGGCAACTACCCGGCCCGGGTGGAAGCCACCCTGGACCGGGCCGAAGCCCTGGACGGCGCCGATTACGTCATGGTCACCATCCTGGCTGGCGGCGTGGACATCTGGCGCCACGACATCGAGATCCCCAAAAAGTACGGCGTGGACACCAACATCGGCGACACCCGGGGCCCCTCGGGCATCTTTCGGGCTTTGCGCACCATCCCTGTCATGCTGGAGATCGCCCGGGACATGGAACGCTATTGCCCCCACGCCACCATGCTCAACTACACCAACCCCATGGCCATGCTCTGCCGGGCCCTGCAACGGGAAACCCGCATCCAGCTCACCGGTCTCTGCCACAGCGTCCAGGGGACGGCTGCCATGCTGGCCCGCTGGATCGGCGCTCCCATGGAGGAGATCACCTACACCTGTGCCGGGATCAATCACATGGCCTGGTACCTTCGCTACGAGTGGAACGGTCAGGACGCCTACCCCCTGATCCGCAAGGCCGTGACGGAGCGGCCCGAGGTCTACAACGAGGAAATCGTCCGCAACGAGATGTTCCTGGCCCTGGACTACTACGTGACCGAGTCCAGCGGCCACAATTCCGAGTACAACTGGTGGTTCCGCAAGCGGCCCGACCTCATCGAAAAATACTGCACCCACGGCACCGGCTGGAACCCGGGTGAATACGCTTATGTGGTGAAGCGCTACCAGGAGCGGGAACAGACCTGGCGGGAAGAGGCCAAAAAATGGTTTGCCGCAGAGACCCCCATCGACCTCCAACGGGGCCACGAGTACGCGGCCTACATCGTGAATGCCCTGGAGGGCGGCGAACCCTTCCAGTTCAACGGCAACGTGGCCAACAAGGGCCTGGTCACTAACCTGCCCGAAGACGCCTGCGTGGAAGTGCCCGTCTGGGCCAGCCGCAACGGCCTGGAGGCCGTGCGGGTGGGCCCCTTGCCGCCCCAGTGCGCCATGCTCACCAACCTCAGCGCCCAGATCGAAGAGATGGCAGTGGAGGGCGCCCTCACCGGCAACCCCAGGCTGGTCTACCAGGCCATCGCCCACGACCCCCTGACGGCCGCCGTCCTCTCCCTGGCCGAGATCCGCCAGATGGTCAACGAGATGTTCGAGCAGAACCGGGACTACCTGCCCCAGTTCAAACATTTCAAGGTTTAAACAGGGATCTGAAGGAGTGAATTCCGAATGCCCAAAATTACCTTCATCGGTGCTGGCAGCACCGTTTTCGCCAAAAACCTCATGGGGGACATCCTCAGCTACCCAGAGCTGGCCGACGCCACCATCAGCCTGCACGACATCGACCCGGAGCGTCTGCGCACCTCCGAGATCGTGGCCCACAAGGTGGCCGAAGCCCTGGACGCCCACCCCACCATCCAGGCGACCACCGACCGCCGGGCCGCGCTGGACGGCGCCGACTACGCCATCTCCATGATCCAGGTGGGCGGCTACAAGCCCTGTACCGTGACGGACTTTGAAATCCCTAAAAAATACGGCCTGCGCCAGACCATCGCCGACACCCTGGGTATCGGCGGCATTATGCGGGGGCTGCGCACCATCCCCGTGCTCCTGGACATGTGCCGGGACATGGAAGAGCTCTGTCCAGACGTGACCTTCCTCCAATACGTCAACCCCATGGCCATGAACTGCTGGGCCATCAGCCGGGCCACCAAGATCAAGACCGTGGGCCTCTGCCACAGCGTCCAGGGCACCGCGGCCCAACTGGCCCGGGACATCGGCGTGCCGGTGGAGGAGATCAACTACGTCTGCGCCGGCATCAACCACATGGCCTTCTACCTGCGCTTCGAACGCAAGACCGAGGACGGCGTGGAAGATCTCTATCCTCGCATCCGCCAGGTGTTGGAGGAAGGCCGGGCGCCGGCGTGGAACCTGGTGCGCTACGAGGTCTTCCGTCGGCTGGGCTACTTCGTCACCGAATCCAGCGAACATTTCGCCGAGTATGTGCCCTGGTTCATCAAACGAGACCGGCCCGACCTGATCGAGAAGTTCAACATCCCGCTGGATGAGTACATCCGCCGCTGTGAAGTCCAGATTGCCAGCTGGGAGCGGATGCGCCAGGATCTGGAGAACCCCGAGACCCGGCTCGAGGTGCGCCGCAGCCACGAGTACGGCTCCGGCATCATCCACAGCATGGAGACCGGCACGCCCCGGGTGATCAACGGCAACGTGCCCAACGACGGCCTCATCCACAACCTGCCGGAAGGCTGCTGCGTGGAGGTGCCCTGCCTGGTGGACAAGAACGGCGTCCAGCCCATCTCGGTGGGCAACCTGCCGCCCCACCTGGCCGCGCTGATGCAGACCAACATCAACGTCCAGGCCCTCACCGTGGAGGCGGCCCTCACCGGCAAGCGGGAACACATCTACCACGCCGCCATGCTGGATCCCCACACCGCGGCCGAGCTGGATCTGGAACAGATCTGGAACCTGGTGGATGACCTGATCGAGGCCCACGGCGATTGGTTGCCGGCCTATCATTGAAGGATGAAAGGAGCTCCATGAAAGTTCTTGTCACCGGAGGCGCCGGCTACATCGGCAGCATCACCGTGGAGCGGCTCATCGAAGCTGGGGATGAGGTGGTCGTCTTCGACAACCTGTACCAGGGCCATCGGGCCGCAGTCCACCCAGACGCCACCTTCGTGGAAGGGGACCTGGCCAACCGGGCCCAGGTGGACGAGGTCATGGCCGCCCACCGGCCCGATGCCATCATGCACTTCGCTTCCCATACCCTGGTGGGCGAGTCCATGGAGAAGCCCTTCCTCTACCTGGGCGACAACGTGACTAACGGCCTCAACCTGCTCCAGAGCGCCCTGGCCCATGGGGTGAAGCGCTTCATCCTCTCCTCCACCGCCAACCTTTTCGACCAGCCGGAGCGCATGCCCATCGCCGAGGACGAGCGTATCGTGCCCGGCAGCCCCTACGGCGAATCCAAGTTCATCCTGGAGCGTATGCTCTACTGGCTGGACCGGACCATGGGATTGCGCTACGCGGCCCTACGCTACTTCAACGCGGCCGGTGCATCCCCCACCCGGGGCGAGGATCACCACCCTGAATACCACCTCATCCCCCTGGTGTTGCAGGTGGCCCAGGGCAAACGGGATAAGATCACTATCTTCGGCGACGACTACCCCACCCGAGACGGTACCTGCGTGCGGGATTACATCCACGTCATGGACCTGGCCGACGCCCACATCCTGGCCATGCGGGCCCTGGACCAGGGCAGCCGGACCTACAACCTGGGCAACGGTGCTGGCTTTACGGTGAAGGAGGTCATCCAGGTGGCGCGGGAGGTAACGGGTCACCCCATCCCGGCGGAGGTGGGCCCCCGTCGGCCCGGCGATCCAGCTGTCCTGATCGCCAGCAGCGACAAGATCCGCCGGGAACTGGGCTGGCAGCCCCGCTATCCCGACCTGCGGGACATCATCGCCAGCGCCTGGCAGTGGCACCAGGCCCATCCCAACGGCTATGGCGACCGGCCCAGTTGAGCCACCCACAAACCAATAAAAAACCCGGGGGATCCGTCGGATCCCCCGGGTTGATAATGATGGCAGTGAATGAAACGGTGGGGAAAGGGAGGCGCTGGCCACCCTTACCTGCGGCAGGCCAGGGGCGAAAAGGTCAGTCGGGCTTCACCGCTGTTGCATTTTGTCCCGACCGATGCGGTCGAGGACAGCCGTGCAGCCGATGCAGAAGGCGGCAAAGGCCGGCAGCAGCGGATCTGCCGACATGCCTGTGACCTCCAGGCCCATGAAGCTGAGGAGAATGGCGACGCCAAGTCCCAGCATCGCATTACTGACCGCATGTTTTTTGACCATTTTTCTGACCACCTGATAAGACTCCACGCTATCCAAACCGGCTCCCATTCCAGTCATGAGGACGGGTCGCCGTGCACTCCGAGGGTACCAGGGCCCTTTTCAGGCCCAACTATGGGCGCATTATAGGGAATTGTCTGCAAGTTCACAAGCGCACGCGTGGGAAAATGGACAGGCAATGGACCAGTTTCAGACCGATCATCTGTGTTTCGTAGGGGAATCGTAGGTTTGATCGGGTTTTTGAGGTGGTGCATTGGTAGATGGGAGTAGGTAGACGGTAGTCAGTGGTCGGGAGAGTTCCTGGTGGCTCCAGGGTGAGAAGCGTTTTGGGGTAAAGTAAAATCGACGCGGGAACAAAAAAACGCCTGCCTAAGGTTGGGGAGGCCGACCAGGCAGGCGTGTGAGGGTATAAGTGTTTGAGGTAGCTTGACGCTCTCGTGTAAGATTTTACCATTTGGGGGTCGCCACGTCAATACCCAATTTTTTCGATTTGGATACAAAGAATGCACCATCCATGGAACGATGAACACGGAAGGGTAGGTCCGGTCTCCTGGCCGGACATCCGCACCAGGCGTGACGGGAACCCATGTCACTCTAACCGAATTCTGCAAAGAAAGTGACAAGAGCAACGAAGGGAGCCATCGATTCATGAAAGCAGACCTCGACCGCCTGATGGAGGAACGGAACCTGGATGGCCTGATGGTCCTGGGTGACTCCACAGGCAATAAGGTGCTCAACTATTTGACGGGCGGTGCCCACCTGGAACGGGCCCTGGTGGTGAAGCGACGGCAGGGCCCCCTGACCCTCCTCCACGGCAGTATGGAGCGGGACACGGCAGCCCGCACAGGCCTGCATCTGGTGGACCGGGACGCGACCTACAACATGTATCGGCTGCTGGAGAAACACCAGGGGAATCGGCTGGCTGCCATGGTGGACTTTCTCTACCAGGTGATGCAAGACCAGGGGCTGGCGGGCCGTATCGGCGTCTATGGAACCATGGACGCCGGCGCTGCCTTTGTGCTCCTCCGCCAGCTCCAGGCCATCGCGCCAGAGCTGGAGATCGTCGGCGAATACGAGGACTCCCTCTTCGCCCTGGCCCGGGAAACCAAGGATGAGTGGGAGCTGGACCAGCTCCGGGAGGCCGGGCGCCTCACCTGCCTGATCATGGGGGAAACCCAGGAGTTCATCCAGGGACACCAGGCCCGGAATGGCGTGGTGCAGAACCGGGACGGCGAGCCGCTCACCATCGGCGCGGTCAAAGCCTTCATCCGTAGCCGCCTGGCCTTCCATGGCCTGCGGGAAGATCATGAAACCATCTTCAGCCAGGGCCGGGATGCCGGGGTCCCCCACAACAGCGGCGACCCGGCCGCGCCCCTCCGCCTGGGTCAGAGCATCGTCTTCGATTTCTTCCCCGTGACTGCCAGCGGCTACTTCCACGACATCACCCGCACCTGGAGTTTGGGCTACGCCACCGACGAGGTCTGGGAAGCCTGGGCGCAGTGCAAGGAGATCTTCGACCGGGTGATGGCTTCCCTGGCGGTAGGGCAGCCCTGCCGCGAGCCCCAGCTCATGACTTGCGACTATTTCGAGGCCAAGGGACATCCCACTGTGCGTAGCCAACCGGGCACCCGGGAAGGCTACGTTCACAGCCTGGGCCACGGCATCGGCCTGGATATCCACGAGGAGCCCCGCCTGAGCCACGTGGTCGGCAATGATACCGTCTTCCAGCCCGGCCACGTCTTCAGCGTGGAGCCGGGGCTATACTACCCGGAACGGGGCTTCGGCGTGCGCATCGAGGATTCGGTGGCCTTCAACCAGGCGGGCGAACTGGAATACCTGTCCAACTACCCCTACGACCTGGTCATCCCCATTCCCGGCGCCTGAGGCAGGGCTACTCCGCCACCCCTTCCCGCCGCCGAACGTCATCAGCGAGCCGCTGCCGTTCGTAGGCGATGACATCATCCAGGATCTGGTGCAGGTCGCGGGTGGGCTGCCAGCCGATGGCCCGCTGGAGCTTGGCGGTGTCCGGTACCCGCCGTCGCATGTCCTCGAAGCCCGGTGCGTACGCCTGGCTGTAGGGGATGAAGTGGATGGGGGAGTTGCTGCCGCTTCGCTCTCGGACCAGCCCGGCCAGCTCCCGGATGGAGACCTCCTGGCTGCTGCCGATGTTGTAGATTTCACCGGCGGTCAGTTCCGGCCGATCCAGCAGGGCCGTCAGGGCCCGTACCGTATCCGCCACGTGGCAGAAGCAGCGGGTCTGGTTTCCGTCGCCGTAGACGGTGATGGGCTCTTCCAGCAGCGCCTGCCGAACGAAGCGGGGGATCACCATGCCGTAGCGTCCGGTCTGGCCCGGGCCCACGGTGTTGAAGAAGCGGGCGATGGTGACCGGCAAGTCGTATTCTCGATAGGCCGCCAGCCCCAGGAATTCGTCCAGCAGCTTGCTGGCCGCATAGCACCAGCGGCTGTGGCTGGATGGCCCCAGCAGGAGGTCGTCGTCCTCCCGAAAGGGGATGTGTACCCCTTTGCCGTACACTTCACTGGTGCTGGCGATGAGGGTGCGGCAGCGGTACCGTCGGGCGGCGCGGAGTACCGCGTGGGTGCCCAGCACATTGGTTTCAATGGTTTCGGTGGGGCGCTCTACCACCAGTTGCACACCCACTGCCGCCGCCAGATGGACGATGGCGTCCGCCTGGCTGGCCAGCCGATCCAACACCAGCGCGTTGCTGAGGTCGTCGATGGCGAAGGCAAAGCGCGGGTGCTTCTCGAAGGGGCGGATGTTCTCGAACGAGCCTGTGCTTAGATTGTCCAGGACCGAGACGGTATCTCCCCGCTCCAGCAGGGCCCGGACCAGGTGGCTGCCGATGAAGCCGGCCCCGCCAGTGACCAGTACGTGCATGGCGGCTCCTTTTCTGGAATGATGATCAGTTCTCTGTGCCCTCTATGGCAAACCATTATACCAGCTTCCTCCCGGTGGCCTCGAAGCGGGGAGATACCCGCAGGGGCCGAGGGGTTTGACGCTTGCTGCGCGGCAACGGTACAATGGCACCACCATGAGCGAGGAACAGTACTTGAATTTCAACCTGCGCATCGAAGAGACCGACGACGGGTACGTAACCCGGGTGGTGGAATCGCCCGCCGGCGAGGCCGTGATGCCCTTCACCGTCCCCTTTTCCCTGGACCAGTGGCGGCGGCTCCTGGCCAGCCTGGAGGCCCCTCAGGCGCCCGGATCCCAGGCCGCGAAGGGTGTGGAGGAGACCCTGCGCCAGTGGGGAGAGCGACTTTTCCACGCCCTCTTCCAGGATCACGTCCTGGCCTGTTACCGGGCCAGCCGCCATCTGGCCTACCAGTCACGCGCCCACCTGCGCCTGCTGTTGGACACCAACCCGGTGCCCCATCTGGCCTCTCTCCCGTGGGAATTTCTCCTGGATCCCGTCCACGACGAATTTTTGGCCGCCACGCCGGCCATGACCTTTTCCCGCTACACCCACCTGATGCACCGCGTCCCGCCCCTCCAGGTGGAGTGGCCCCTGCGGGTCCTGGTGGTCATCGCCAACCCCAGCAGCTATCCGCCGGTCCACGTGGAGCGGGAATGGCTGGGCCTGGTGGATACCCTGGACTATCTGGCCGCGGAGGGCCGCCTGATCCTGGAGCGGTTGACCCGCCCCACCCTTTTTGAGTTTCAGCGCCGTCTGCGCCAGCGCCGGTATCAGATCGTCCATTTCATCGGCCACAGCCTCTTCAACGAACAGACCGGGGAAGGCCACCTGGTCTTCGAGGATGAGATGGGCCGCAGCCGGCTGGTGAGTGGCCAGCACCTGGGCGCCCTTATGCGCGATCATCAGGACCTGCGCCTGGTGATCTTGCAGGGCAGCCAGGGCACATACGCCACCGGCTACGGCGCCTTTGTCCACGTCGCCCAGAGCCTGGTGCAGCGGGGGATGGCGGCCGTGTTGGCCACCCAGTTTGAATGGCCCCAGGAAGTGGCCCTGGGGTTTCTGGAGCCGTTTTTGTCGGCCGTGGCGGGCTGCCGGCCCGTGGATGAGGCCGTCGCAGCGGCCCGGATGGCCCTGGGGGGCGATTCTACGCTGGCCTGGGGGGCACCTATCCTCTGGATGCGTACGCCAGACGGGGTGCTGCTGAGCGACGGCCCCCTTCCGGCCCAGCCTGTGCCGGCCGAACTGAATCAGCGGGTGGCCTTCCGGCTGAACAGCCTGCGCATCCGCACGGCAACCCGGGAGACCATTGCCCGTTGGGCTTCGGAGCCTCCTGGGTAAACGAGTTGGGTAAACGAGCACGTTGAGTTTTCTCTGAGCTCTCTCTGGACTTCCGCTGCATCCTCTGCGTCTCCGCGGTGAAAAATTTTTTGCAGGGGAGTCATCTGTGCAATCTGTGACTAAAAAAGAAAGAAGGACAGAACCATGCCCCAAGCCAATATCGGACTCATCGGCCTGGCCGTGATGGGCCAGAACCTGGTGCTGAACATGGAGCGCAACGGCTATACCGTAGCCGTCTACAACCGGACCACCTCGACCATGGAAAAGTTTGTGGCCGAGCATCCGGGCAAGAAGCTGGTGCCGGCGACCACCCTGGAAGAGCTGGTCCAGAGCCTGGAACGCCCCCGCAAGATCCTGATCATGGTCAAGGCCGGGCCGGCGGTGGATGCCGTCATCCAGGGGTTGGTGCCCCTGTTGGAGCCGGGCGACCTGATCATGGACGGCGGCAACAGCTTCTACCGGGATACGGAGCGCCGCAGCAAAGAGCTGGCCGCCCAGAACCTGAACTTCATGGGGGTGGGCATCAGCGGCGGCGAGGAAGGTGCCCTCTGGGGGCCCAGCATCATGCCCGGCGGCCCCCGGGAAACGTGGGAGATGGTGCGGGATCTGCTGGAGGCCATCGCCGCCAAGGCCCCCGAGGACGGCAAACCCTGCGTGGCCTACCTGGGGCCCCGGGGTGCGGGCCACTACGTTAAGATGGTCCACAACGGCATTGAGTATGGCGACATGCAGCTCATCGCCGAGGCCTACGACATTCTCCAACGGGCCCTGGGCCTTGAGGCTGCCGAGTTGGCTGAGATCTTCGACCAGTGGAACCAGGGCGAGCTGGACAGCTTCCTGATCGAGATCACGGCCAAGATCTTCCGACGCATCGACGAGGAGACGGGCCGCCCCCTGGTGGATCTGGTGTTGGACAAGGCCGCCCAGAAGGGCACCGGCAAGTGGACCAGCCAGGATGCCTTCGACATCGGCGCACCCATTCCCACCATCAACAGCGCGGTGGTGGCCCGGATCATCTCCAGCCTGAAGGAGGAACGGGTGGCTGCCTCCAAGGTGTTGCCCGGCCCGGCCCAAACCCGCTACGAAGGCGACAAGCAGGCGCTGATCGACGCCGTGCGCCAGGCCCTCTACGCCAGCAAGATCAGCGCCTACGCCCAGGGTATGGCCCTGCTGCGCATGGCCAGCGCCGAGTACGACTATGGCCTCAACCTGGCCGAAATCGCCGCCATTTGGCGGGCCGGCTGCATCATCCGGGCCCGCTTTCTCAACCGCATCACCCAGGCCTTCAACCGCAAGCCGGATCTGGCCAACCTGTTGCTGGACGAAGAGCTGGGCAAGGCCGTGGCCGAAAGCCTGCCCGCCTGGCGGCACGTGGTCCAGACCGCGGTGGGCCTGGGGATTCCGGTGCCGGCCTTCAGTGCCAGCCTGGCCTACTACGACAGCTATCGCAGCGAACGGCTGCCTGCCAACCTGATCCAGGCCCAGCGGGACTTCTTCGGCGCCCACACTTACGAACGGGTGGATCGGGAAGGCATCTTCCATTCCAACTGGGAACCTGCATGAGCCATCGGTTCAATTCCTGGACCCTTGTTTTTTTCCTGGTGTTGGTGTTGGGGACCGGCTGGCTTTGGGCCAGCCAGGTCCCCGCCAATGCCTTGCCCCAGGCCCGGCCAGCGGAACCCGCTGTGGGACATCCCGCGCCGCCGCTGGTCCTGCCCACCCTGGATGGCTCCACCTTCGACCTGGAGCGCCTGCGGGGAACGCCTGTGGTCCTGAACTTCTGGGCCACCTGGTGTGGGCCATGCCAGCGGGAACTGCCCGCGCTTCAGGCCGCGGCGGAACGCTATGAAGGCCTGGTGGTCTTTGCCGGCGTAGACCAGGGCGAAGAGCCCGAAGTCGTTCGCCCGTATGTGGAACAGATGGGCCTGACCTTTGTCATCCCCATGGACAGGGATCACGAGGCGGCCCACCGCTACAACGTGATGGGCCTGCCTACCACCTTCTTCATCGATCAATACGGGGTGATCCGCCACATCTGGACCGGAGAGATGAACAGCATCATCCTGGCCGAGGCCGTCGCCCAGATTTTGCCCTGACAGCCTGGCACCTGTTGGCAGGCACTACCCCTCTCCTGGCCGTCCACCCCTTTCTTCCAGGCCCAGGGGCGCCAGTAAATCCCGGCAGAAATTCGCCGATGGTTTCCACTAGAGGGAGTGCCGCTTAATTTCTGCCGCGGTATTTACGCCAGACTGTACCAGGTAAAAGATCAACACCCACACCAGCATCAGGTCCGGCAGCGCGTAGCTGGCGTCGATGAGGCCGTGGGCGAGCCCGGCCGCCACGGCCGCCAGCAGCCCTGTCGCCAGGGCCTTCGTTTCCCCCCCGGCCGACCGCGCCCGCAAGCTCCGCCAGAGTCCCGCAACGCCCACCCCGAAATAGCCCAGCGCCAGCGCCAGCCCCGGGAGCCCCAGCCGGGTCCACCAGTCCAGGATCCAGTTGTGGGGATGGTTGAGGTCGGGCTCCTGCCAGGCGGTGGGCAGCAGGTATTGGCTGCGGTAGCTGTAGAGGAAGTTGTCCGGACCCACCCCCAGCAGCGGATGATCCAGGGCCATCTGCCAGGCACTGCGCCAGAGCTGGAGGCGCAGGTAACCGGTGCCCTGGCGGAGATCCAGCAGCCCCTGGAAGCGGGCCGTGTGCAGGAACGGGGTCAGGGCCAGGGCCATGAGCAGACATATGCCAGCCATCCATGCCAGAATCCGTCGTCTCTGGCCTGGAGGCACCCGCTGCCCATAGGCGGCCAGGGCCAGGGTAACCAGGGCCGCCGGCAGGCCCAGGAAGATCGCCCCCTTGCTGAAGGTGAGGAGCAGGGCCGCACCCTGCACGCCGGCCAGGATGGCCCATACGACCCAGAGCCGCCCGCGCCGGGTGAACAGGAGCAGGGCCAGGGTCACAGCCAGGGAGCGCTCCAGGTAAAGGGCCAGGTTGTTGGGGGAGCCGTAGAGGCTGCGGATGCGCTGTACGCCTTCTGCCTGGATGAGCTGGGCATCGGCCACATACTGCCCCAGGCCGATGGCTGCCACCACCGTGCTGCCCGCCAGCCAGGCCACGAGCAGCAGGCGCGCCGAGGTCGGCCAGGTCGGGTCATGGCGGAGCCCCTGCAGGGCCAGGGCGAAGAGGCCGGCCGCCAGGAAGACCGTGCGCCATTCCCGCAGCGCGACGCCGCCATGGGCTGCGGCAACCGCGCTGACCAACGCCCAGCTGACCAGGGCGGCCAGCAGCCACTGCTGCCGGCGTTGCCACGG